>PLEW01000172.1 GCA_003136555.1 Planctomycetota bacterium
AACTTTTGAATAGATCTATACCACATCTATGCGCCTGCGACCATCCCGGAGAAGCCGCATCTCGGACTGATCATCGCCTTCCATGGCCTTGGCGGCAATGAGGATGGCATGTCCGGTCAGGCCCATGAGAGCTTTGCGGAGATCGGCGTCGTCAATGGATACGTCATCGCCGGTGGGAAGTCCCTCGGGAACGGTTGGGGGTCGGCAGATGAACCGGCATTGCTGGAGTTCATCGATTGGCTCGAGACCATCTACCCCATCGACAAGCGTCGAGTCTTCACCTGGGGCCACTCGAATGGCGGTTTCATGTCGAGCTGGTTCGGCAGCCGCCATGCCGACCGCTTCGCGGGCGTGGTGCGCTACAGCGGCTATAGCCAGGATGTGCCGGACAAGGCTGGCATGGATCTGGAATACTATGTGGTCCACGGTGATGCGGACCCGACGGTGAAGGTCGATCAGTCGCGTGCATTGCGCGATCGGCTCATCCATGGTTTCCGCTATGTCTATCGCGAAATACATGGTGCCGACCATGGCAGCTTCTTCGGCATCAAGCCGCTGCGCGATGACGCGGCACGTTGGGTCGATGGCCTGCGCCATAAGGAAGTGCCAGCTCCGGAGCATGACCTCGTCTGGCTCAAGGCTGTCGCTGCCGACCGCACCGGTGACCGTTTCGCCCAGGCCGACACGTGGACGGAACTGGTCCGCATCGGCGGACCCCTCGCGTGGCAGGTTGCCGTGCGGGCGGCGAAGTCCAAACAAGCACCGGTCCGTCTCGCGCTCGCCGAGGCCAGCGCCCGGTGCCGCTTTGATGATGATGATGCCGTGGCGGTGCTGACGAAGCTGTCCGATGATACTGAAGCAGGCATTCGCACCGCCGCCATCGCCGCACTCGCCATGCATGCCAATTGGCACGATCAGGCGGCGCAGGTGGCCCTGGTCCGCCTGGCGATGAACAAGAAGCGCACGGCTGAGGACCGCCAGGCGGCGACCACGGGTCTGGCCCGAGCATTGGCACTGCCAATGCTCGGGACCTATACTGACGATCCAGCACTTTTTGAGGGGACGGTAGCGCTGCTCGATAGCGATCTCGAGGACATTCGGCGCATCATCTTCGAGCCGATCAAGCCGGCGGCTGAGAATGGACTGGGTTACGATCCGCTCGCCCCGGCAGCGGCACGCAAAGCCCCTATCGATGCCTGGCGCACCTGGTTTACCGTTCGCAGCACGACCAATGGCAAGCAGGTAGGCGCCAAATGATGCGATCTGGCGTTTGCCGGGACGTTCGCCAGCGGTGATCAGGGCAGGGGGATGTGTCCGCCTGTTCCTCCACCTCTCACTTCGCCACCACCAGCGAGAGCGCGCTGAGCGGGCTATAATCAGGTCAATAATCAATCCCTAGGGCGCTGCGTCATCCTGGGCCGGCTAGTCGTGCCGGGATGAGGTGCGGGCATTCTCCCGGCTGGCGTCCCTGGTCTGTCGGCAACAGTTCGGTACGGAACAGAGCGGAACAGTGCGGCACCAGCCGAAGTGTTCCCTTGTTCATGAGTGCGGCTATGCCTGGTCGCACATCGGCCTGTCCCTACCATCGGTTTCAGCGTGACGACCACCCGGCACGGCCATCCGCAGCAACGTCCAACATCCCATCACCGCCGAGGAACCCGAACCATGACGACAGGCATCATCACCGCTTGGGGTATTCGTCACAGGCTTATCTTGCTCGCATGCGGCTTCGTCGCCTTCCTGACCTGCACGCTCTGCGCAGCGGATGATACCGCATCCCCACCGCCTGCTGCCAACGAACGAGCTGCCAATCCGGCATCCGGGCCGATAGTTCGTGGTCAACGCATCTTCTCGACCGGCCACAGCTTCCATTTCGGCTTCCCCGCGATCCTGACTGAAATCGCGCGTGCTGCCGGATTTGCCGAGACCACCATCGTCGGGATCTCGAGCAAGGGCGGTTCCCAGGTGATCCAGCATTGGGGCGGCAAGGAGGTGCAGGCGGCCTTGAAGGCGGGAGCGGTCGATGTGCTGATGACCACCCCGATCTACCTTCCTGACCCGGGCATCGAGCAATTCGCCGAGCTGGGCTACAGCCACAATCCGAATTTCCGTCTGACGGTGATGGAATTCTGGCTGCCCTTCGATCAGTACGAACCACGCAACTACGTCAATGGTCCGCAGCGCATCGCCCCACCGGCGCAGGTCGACCACAATGCGGCGACTGGGGATGGTCTGCGCTCCATCCATGAGCGCTATTTCCGTGAGATGGACGACTTGGTCCGCAGCATCAATGCCAAGCTGGGCAAGCAGGTCGTGATCGTCGTACCGGTCGGTCAGGCGGTGATCGCACTGCGCGAGGCGATCGCCAAGGGACAGGCACCTGGTCTGAAACAGCAATGGGATCTCTTCACCGATGTGCTCGGCCATCCCAAGCCGCCCTTGCAGATCCTCATGGGCTATTGCCATGAAGCCGTCATCTACCGGACCAGTCCGGTTGGCTTGGCCGTGCCCAAGGAATTGGGGGCGAATGCCGAGCCCCTGAACGCCTTGCTTCAGGAACTGGCATGGAAGGCGGTCACCCAGCATCCTCTCAGCGGCGTGACAGCGCCATGAGAAGCACGCTCGCGTACGAGAGGCGACCAAGCCCCGGGCCATCGGCATCTGCGTCCAGCCACCCTGGCACTTGTTCACGGAAGCTGGAGTGCTCAAGCCCGCATCGTGCCAGGGGGTACCCGTTGAGCTCAGCACCGGCCCTTGTGCTGGCGGCGGCATTGCGCGGCGACCAATCCGGCGAGCTTGACGATGGCACCCTGGGACGCTGCGCTCCACTGCGCGGCGTTCAGGCGGATGAAATGGCGGTAGCGCAGCTTGGCCGAGAAGAGCTGTCCCGGAGTGATCGCGATATGCGACCGCAGCGCCGCGGCGTAGAGATCCAAAGCATCCACGTCGTTCGGCATCTCGACCCACAAGCAGAATCCGACCGTTGGCTGGCTGACCCGCGTTCCGGCCGGGAAGGTGCGCAGGATCGCGGCGGCCATCGCCGCTGTTCGCTCAGCATAGGCACGGCGTGCGCGACGTAGACAGCGATCGTAGCCTCCGCCGGTGAGGAATCGCGCAGCCACCTCCTGGGTGAGGGGCGATGGACCGACGGCATTGGTGAACTGCAGGTGTTCGATCGCTGCCTGGTAGCGTCCGGCGGCGATCCAGCCAACGCGCAGGCCAGGGGCGGCGCTCTTCGAGATGGATGAGCACCAGAGGACGGATCCATCGCGATCGAAGGCCTTCGCCGGGCGCGGGCGACCCTGATCGTGCGCAAGATCGCCGAGCACATCATCCTCGATCAGGGGGATGCCCTTGTCGCTCAGCACTCCGACCAGTTCGCGTTTCGCTTCATCGGTCGCCCTGGTGCCCAGAGGATTGCTCCCCGCCGACATCGAGACGACGGCACTGACCTCGTACTCATCGAGCGCTTCCCGCAGCGCCTCCACCGACAGGCCGTGGCGTGGATGGCAGGGGATCTCGATCACCCGCAGTCCCAGTGCTTCGATTGATTGCAGCAGGCCGTAATACATCGGCGATTCGATCGCCACCGTCTGCCCGGCATGGCAGGTGGCGCGTAGTGCCAGGGTGAGCGCTTCGAGGCCACCAGCAGTGGTGACGATCTGATCAGGCCCGATGGCGCACCCGAAGCCGCCGCACCGGCGGGCAATGGCCATGCGCAAATCGCGCGACCCAGGAGGAACCCCATAGTGTTCGCAGCCGGAGGCATGCTCGCGGCCGATGCTGATAAGGAGACGATGGATTTCGTCGCTCGGCAGCAGCGCCGGGTCCGGCATGGCGATGCCGAACGGCACAAGGCGGCTGTCCAGCGACCCCTGCATCACCCGCAGTGCCAGTTGTCCCAGTCCGACATCGGTCGGGGTAGGACGATTCGGCGGCATCTCCGGTTCGGGAGGAGAGGAGGGGGGCAGTGCGTAATGACCTGATTGCGCACGGGTTTCCACCAGTCCACGGCGTTCGAGCAGGTGGTAGGCAGTCACCACGGTGGTGATGCTGGCCTGCCAGTTTCGGCACAGTATGCGCACGGAGGGCAGGCGTTGGCCGGGTTTGTAGGCACCGCTGCGCAGCGATTGCTCCAGCCTGTCGGCGATTTCGCGATAGCGGGATCCCGAGCCCTGCTGCTTGGCCATGCCATGGATCATGGAGCGGCTGGTGGTCGGGAAAGGAACAGTTTGCCTTGCGCAAGGCAGAACAGTTATGTGCTTCATACGCTGTTCCCCTGCGCTCAGGCGCTCTCTGGTTCTTGTGAATCGATGCCCCCCATGAGTAGCATGGCGATTATGCGCCAGTGTCGACAACGATCGAGGATCATAAACGGCTTTCCGTGGGGGTGTCGATGATACCGATTGATCTCAGCGGCCGTACTGCGGTTGTCACTGGCGCCAGCCAGGGGCTCGGCGCCGCGATCGCGGACCTGCTGTACCAGGCTGGAGGATCAGTGGCCATCACCTACTGGCCGGATCAGGAGGGGGTCAATCAGGGCAAGGCCCAGCGCCTAGTCGACCAGCTGGGCGAGCGCGCTGCCGCCATGCCCGGCGACATCCGCGATCCCGCCTCGATGACGGCGATGGTGGCTGCCGTGGTCGCCCGCTTCGGCCGCATCGACATCCTGGTCAACAATGCGGGGATCGTGAGGGATCGATCCTTCAAGAAGATGACCTTCGACGAGTGGCAGCAGGTCATCTCCACCAACCTCACGGGGACCTTCAACGCGTGCAAGGCGGTCGAACCGGTCATGCAGGAGGGTGGTCGCCTGATCACCATCGCTTCGATCTCGGCTGCCCTGGGCTTCTTCGGGCAGGCGAACTATGCGGCGGCGAAATCCGGAGTCATCGGACTTATGCGGGTGCTGGCACGCGAGCTGGCGAAACGGCGCATCACCGCCAACGCCATCTCACCAGGACTGGTCCTGACCGATATGGGCATGACCGTCCCGGCTGAGGAGCGTGCACGCATGCTCACCCAGATCCCGCTGGGCCGCTTCGGCGAGAGCGGCGATATTGCCCGGGCGGTGCTGTTCCTGTGCAGCGATCTCTCGGATTACATTACCGGACAGACCATCCACGTGAATGGCGGTTGGCTGCCGACATGATCACCCCCCACGCAGCATCGCCACTGGGCGCAGGCAAGGTGGCGACCGCAGAGGATGCCGTAGCGCTGATCCCCGATGAAGCGACGGTCGCAGTCGGTGGATTCGTCGGCGCGGCGCATGCCGAAGCACTGAGCGCGGCGCTGGAGCGCCGCTTCCTCGGCGGCCACGGTCCTCAGGGATTGACCCTCATCTATGCTGCAGGGCAGGGCGATGGGGAATTGCGTGGTCTGAACCACCTCGCCCACCGCAAGCTCCTGCGGCGGGTGATCGGCGGCCACTGGGGTCTTGCCCCTCGTCTCGGTCGCCTCGCGATTGACGGGCACATCGAGGCCTACAACTTCCCGCAGGGCGTGATTTGCCAGCTTTACCGCGACATCGCCGCCAAACGCCCCGGATGCATCACCCATATCGGAATGGACACCTGCGTCGATCCCGCCCATGGTGGCGGCCGCCTGAATTCCTGCACGCCGCCCGGTCTTGTCGAGCGCATCGAGCTCGCAGGACGGACATGGCTGTGGTACCATGCTCTGCCGATCAATGTCGGCCTCATCCGCGCCACCGCGGCCGATCCGGCAGGCAACCTGATCATGGACGATGAGGCCCTGGTCGGCGAAGTGCTCGCCATCGCCCAGGCGGTGCGAACCAGCGGCGGCCTGGTATTGGCCCAGGTCAGGCACCTGCTCGATCGGCCAGCCCCGCCCCATCGCGTCCGGGTACCGGGCATCTGCGTCGATCGTGTGATCGTCGCCGAAGCCGAGCAACATAGCATGACCTTTGGCGAACCGCATAACCCAGCGTACTCCTCAGCGGCACCCGAGGGCTTCCTGCCGGTCATCCCGGCCTTGGCGTGGGACGAACGGCGCATCATCGCCCAGCGGGCGTGCGACGAACTGCGCCCTGGCGTAGTCGCGAATATCGGCATCGGCATCCCGGAAGGCATCGCATCCATCGCGGCTGAACGTGGGCTGCTCTCCGGCCTGACCCTGACGGTCGAAAGTGGCGTCATCGGCGGAGTTCCCGCCGGTGGCCTGTCCTTTGGCGCGGCGCAGTATCCCCACGCGATCATCGATCAGCCTGCGCAGTTCGACTTCTATGACGGTGGCGGACTCGATATCGCGGCGTTGGGGGCGGCACAGATCGATGCAGCGGGAAACGTCAACGTATCGAGCTTCGGCGATCGCATTCCAGGAGTCGGCGGCTTCGTGAACATCTCGCAGTCGGCCAAGAGCCTGGTCTTCTGCACGACATTCACTTCGGGCGGCCTGGCTGTATCAGGCGGTGCGGATGGCCTGGTCATCGCGACAGAGGGTCGGCATCGCAAGTTCGTCTCCGCTGTCGATCAGATCTCCTTCAGCGCCCGGAGAGCCCGCGATCGTGGGCAGGAGGTCCTCTATGTCACCGAACGGGCCGTCTTCCGCCTGGGGACCACCGGCCTCGAGCTGGCCGAGATTGCCCCCGGCATCGATCTGAAACGCCAGGTCCTCGATCTTCTGCCCTTCACTCCCCCCATGCCAGCGCTGCGTCAGATGCCGGCAAGCGCCTTCGCCCGGATCGAACCATGAACGAGATCCTCGTCATCGCCGCACGCCGCACTCCGCAGGGCCGTCATCTCGGTGCTTTGAAGGCGCACTCGGCAGCCGATCTGGGCGTGCTCGCTGCCCAGGCAGTGCTTGCAGGCATCCCTCCGGAGGCGATCGAGTCCGTGATCATCGGCAATGTGCTCGGCGCCGGTGTGGGCATGAATGTCGCCCGGCAGATCGGCCTGCGTGCCGGGATTCCCGAGGCGATACCGGCATTCACGGTCAATCAGATGTGCGGATCCGGCATGCAGGCGGTGATCCTCGCAGCTCAGGCTCTCCGCGCCGGCGCGGTAGAGGTGGTGCTGTGCGGTGGCACGGAATCGATGTCCAATGCCCCATTCCTGCTCCAGCGCGCACCTGATGCCCGCCGTATCGGCACCGATGGGCGTGCCGACTCGCTGCTGTGCGATGGCTTGGTCGATCCGCTTCTCGGAGAACACATGGGCATCACGGCCGAGCGCATTGCCGCCCAGTACGAGATCGATCGGGATGCCCAGGATGCCTTCGCCGAGCGCAGCCATAGGCTCTATGCCGAAGCGCTCGCAGCCGGCCGCTACGACAGCCAGCTCGTCACGATGTCCGATTGTCTACGAGATGAGCATCCCCGGCCAGGCATCACGCGTGCGAAGCTGGGGACACTCAAGCCGGCATTCTCGGCTACCGGGACGGTCACGGCGGGCAATGCCTCGGGCATCAATGACGGGGCCGCGATGCTCATCCTGGCGACCTCGGATGCCGCCCAGCGCCATGGCTGGCGCGCACTGGCCAGGCTGAATGCCTGGACTGCGATCGGTTGCAGTCCGCAGACGATGGGGTTGGGCCCCGTGCATGCCATACGCGCACTGCATCGACGATATGGCATCACGCCGGAGAGTCATGATCATATCGAGATCAACGAGGCCTTCGCCGCGCAGGCCTTGGCCTGCATCCGCGATCTGGGCCTTGATGCCGAGTGCATCAACAGGGATGGCGGCGCCATCGCACTCGGCCACCCGATCGGGGCGAGCGGCGCTCGTCTGCTCGTCCACCTCAGCCATTGTACCGCCAGCGGACGGAGCCGGCGCTCGCTCGCATCGCTCTGCGTCGGTGGCGGCATGGGTTGTGCCGTCTCCATGAGCGCCTGATCCATGCTCGGCGTCCTCATCGTCCTGGGAGCCCTGACGCTGCTGATGACTGCCGCCTATCGGGGCTATAGCGTCATCCTGATGGCACCGCTGGCCGCCTTGCTCGCGGTCCTGGTCACCGATCCGAGCGCGGTGCCGGGCGTCTACACCGGCCTGTTCATGGATAAGCTCGCAACGTTCACAAAGTCTTACTTCCCGGTCTTCTTGCTCGGCGCCGTGTTTGGCAAGCTCATCGATATCTCGGGTGCGGCCCAGGCGCTGGTTTCTGCCTCGGTCGCGCTGGTCGGGGCCCAGCGGGCGATGCTGTCGATCGTGGCAATCTGCGCGGTGCTGACCTATGGTGGCGTGTCGCTGTTCGTGGTCATCTTCTCGGTCTACCCCTTCGCTGCGTCGCTCTTCCGGCAAGCGGACATTCCCAAGCGCCTCATCCCTGGCACCGTCGTCCTGGGGGCGTTCTCATTCACCATGGATGCGCTCCCGGGAACACCGCAGATCCAGAATATCATTCCCTCGACCTTCTTCTCGACCGACGCCTGGGCCGCTCCGGTGTTGGGCATCAGCGGAGCGGTATTCATAGCCACATCGGGCCTCATCTATCTGGAATGGCGCCGGCGCCAGGCCAGGCTGGCCGGTGAGGGCTATGGCGGCGATCCCGAAGCGCTGGTGCCAGCCTCGTCCATGAATCCTCTGATGGCGCTGCTTCCCTTACTATGCGTGGTGGCAGCCAACAAAATGCTCAGCATGGCCATACCCCGCTATTACGGCACTGCTCATCAGGTGCATCTGCCCGGCATGGCAGTACCACTCGATATCCATGTCCAGCAGGTCACCGCGCTGTGGGCCATCGAAGGCGCTTTGACCTTGGGGATCATCGCCGTGATCATCATCGCGCGCGGCAGAGTGCTCGCACGCTTCACCACAGACATCACGCCTGCCGTGGGCGGTGCCCTGCTGGCCACCATGAATACTGCTTCGGAGTTCGGCTTCGGGGCCGTCATCGCCTCGCTACCAGGATTTCTGGCCATTCGTGATGCCTTGCAATCAATCGCCGATCCCCTGTGGAATGTCGCCATCAGCGTCTCGACCCTGTCCGGCATCACCGGCTCGGCTTCTGGTGGCATGAGCATCGCCCTCGCGGCGCTCGCCGACCGCTTCCTCGCCTCAGCCCATAGCGCCGGCATACCACCGGAAGTGCTCCACCGCATTGCGGCCATGGCGAGTGGCGGCATGGATACCCTGCCACACAACGGTGCGGTGATCACCCTGCTGGCCGTATGTGGGCTGACCCACCGGCAATCGTATCGCGACATCTTCGCCATCACCTGCGTCAAGACGGCGGGGGTTGGCGTCGTCATCGGTCTCTATTATATGACCGGACTGGTTTGACCAACGGGAGCACCGTGGCCAGCGGCACCGTAGGCATCGAAGAGCCGGTGCCCAGTGCGTCGGCAAGAAGTGGACCGGGTGCGGCCGGGGAGCATCTCTCGCTACCGCATTCGGGCTTCGGCGCTGCGCACCGCTCTGCCCATCCAGATGACCAGGCACCGTGCTCCAGCGGGCAGAGCTGGTGCAGGTGCTGTGGTGTACCGATGACCAGGCATCCTTGCCATTGGCATGATGGTTGCAGTCGACTATGGTCCCGGTCATCGCTCACAGGCACTTATGCTGACGGCGAGTGTGCATGAAGGCGGGTCTTCTCTCGCCCGGTGACCTGTCATATCGGCTTCTGGTAACTGCCTCAGGGAGATGTGCGTGCGCAGCGATTCCCAATCATCACCGGCAACGGCACTTCCCCGTTTGAGCCTGCATATCCTGGTCGTTGATGACGAGCAGACCATCCGCAAGACGATGTCCATGTGCCTGGAGGCCGAAGGCCACCAGGTCACTGCGGTCAGCAATGCCCAGGATGCCTTGGGGGAAGCGGCGAGGCGGGCATTCGACCTGGCATTCATCGACCTGCGTCTGGGTGCCGACAATGGCCTCGATCTCATCCAGCCGCTGCTCAGCGAAAGCCCCTGGCTCAAGATCGTCATCATCACCGCCTATGCCACCGTCGACAGCGCGGTTGAGGCCATGCGTCGTGGCGCCGCGGATTACCTCCCCAAGCCCTTCTCGCCGGCTCAGGTGGTGGCGGCAGCCGAGAAGATCTCGCGTTTCCGCGCCTTGGAGCACCGACTCCAGACCCTGCAGGAGGCGCAGGATGGCGGCGATCCCGAATCCGATCTCTCCAGCTCAAGCGCTCCGATGCAGCGCGCCGTCGAGCTGGCGCATCAGGTGGCGGGCAGC
Organism: Planctomycetota bacterium; assembly: GCA_003136555.1. Taxonomy (GTDB): domain Bacteria; phylum Planctomycetota; class UBA11346; order UBA11346; family UBA11346; genus BOG-1363. Next base: position 10,143 of record PLEW01000172.1, read on the forward strand.
GAGGCGTCGGTGCTCATCCGTGGAGAGAGCGGGACCGGCAAAGGGGTGCTGGCTCGCGCCATCCATAGCTGGAGCAAGCGCGCGGGCAAGGCGCTGGCGGTCATCTCCTGCCCGTCATTGTCCAGTGAACTCCTCGAGAGCGAGCTGTTCGGGCATGTCAAGGGCGCCTTCACCGGCGCAGTCCGTGATAATCCGGGACGGATCGCCGTTTCGGACGGCGGGACCCTGTTTCTCGACGAGATCGGGGACCTGCCGCTCTCCCTGCAGCCCAAGCTGCTGCGCTTCCTGCAGGATCACGCCTACGAACGGGTAGGCGACGCGATCACGCGCAAGGCGGATGTGCGCATCCTGGCCGCAACCAATATCGACTTGGAGTCAGCGGTGGCGGCAGGGCGTTTCCGTGAGGATCTGCTGTATCGCCTCAATGTCATCCAGATCGACCTTCCGCCGCTCCGGCAGCGCACTGACGACATCCTCCCGCTGGCGACCAGGTTCCTGGTGATGCTCAAAGGCATGAAGTCGGTGGTTGGCTTCACCGCCGAGGCGGAGCTGGCCCTGAGGCGCTACACCTGGCCCGGCAACGTGCGCGAATTGCGCAATGTCATCGAACGTGCGACCATCCTGTGCCGAGGCGACCGCATCGACATGGAGCACCTGCCGAGCGGCTTCTCGGCGAAGAAATCCGTGCTGGAACTCGGAGATCTCGTCACCATCGATGCTATCGAGGAGCAGCACATCCGCCGGGTGCTCGCCGCCGTGCCGGCCTTGGAGGAGGCGGCGCAGATCCTTGGCATCGATTATGCGACTTTGTGGCGCCGACGGAAGAAATATGGCATTTAGCGCGGTCGGCGAGGCCCAGTGGGTGTAATTGATCACTCGAGGCATGCCAATGGGATGGGGGGGATGCCCAGCGCAGCGCTGGCACTGGGCGCCGACCTTGCAAATTTCAATCCGATGGCGAGATGCGATTGAATATTACAAGCTGACCTGAGCTGGGCGTGACGATCATGGGGCCACCGCCGATCGTCGCAGGATGGCATCACGAGCGGTCATCCGAGGGGACGCGTCATGTCAGGACTGCAAAAGCAACTCACGGTGGGATTCGGGGGGCTTCTTGCCCTCCTGATGGTGGTCGGCTCCGTGAGTCTCTACCTCCTCACGCACTACAGTCATACTGTCGAGCGGGTCTTCAACGACAATTACAAGAGCGTGGTATATGGCCAATCGATGAAGGATGCCATCAATCAGATCGATGATCTGCTGCAGAGCTCCCTCATACAGGGTACGGCGCATGCCGACGCCGAGTTCGTGCGTGCGCATGATGACTTCGAGAGCAATCTGAAGCTCGAGCAGAACAACATCACCGTGCCTGGTGAGCGCGAGGTGGTCGCCGAACTGGATGCCCGCTGGCGGCGCTATACCAAGGTTCTGGCCATGATCCGGGCGATCCCCCTGGGCGATCCCACATGGCGGACGCAGTACCGCAACCAGGTCTTCCCGGCCGGCCTGGCGGTACGCGAAGAGTCGCAACGGGTGATCACGCTCAATCTCGACAGCATCATCTCGGCGGATGGAGAGATCCGTCAGAGCGCCACGTCTGCGACCCGCACTATGTATGCCCTGCTGGCAGCAGGAGTCGTCCTCGCCATCGCTCTGATCGTCGTCTTCATGCGCTCCATCCTTGCACCGCTGCGCACCTTGACTGGATCGGCGCGCGAGATCGAACGTGGCAATCTCGATCTGGTGGTGACCGTTCCGACCGATGGCGAGATCGGTCAGCTGGCCGAGGCCTTCAACTCCATGGCGGGCAAGCTGCGGGAGACCCGCAGATCGGATCGCCTGAAGATCATCCGCGCCCAACGGACCACGCAGTTGGCCCTCGATAGTCTGCCGGATGCCATTGCCATCATCAGCGCGGACGGGCGCATCGATCTCGCCAATCATACGGCGCAGCGCCTCTTCCGCCTGCGTTCAGGCATCGCCCTCGCGTCGGTCGACCAGCCACGGCTGCTGGAAGTCCATGCGCAGGTCCTCGCCACCGGCCAAGCCTTCCATCCCAAGGGGTTCGAAACGGCGATCCAGGTATTCGATCACGAGGAGCGCTTCTTCCTGCCCCATGCGCTGCCCATCGTCGATAGCGACGGCCAGCCTGCGGGGGTGACGCTCGTTCTGGCAGACATCACGGGATTGAGACGGCTGGACGAGATGAAGAGCAATCTCCTGGCAGTGGTCTCGCATGAACTGAAGACGCCTCTCACCGGATTGCGCATGGCGACCCACCTGCTGCTCGATGAGCGCACTGGGCCCCTGACGCCCATGCAGGCTGATCTCGCGATGGCTGCGCGTGACGATAGCGACCGCCTCAACACCATCGTCAATGGCTTGCTCGATATCAGCCGAATCGAATCCGGCCGCGCGCTGATGGAGTTGGCCCGTGTCGCGCCTCAGCGACTGGTCGATCATGCTGTCGAGGCGTTCCGCGCTGCTTACCGCGACAAGGGCGTGGCCTTGGGGATCGACCTCCCCGGTGATCTGCCCGAGGTCATGGCCGACTCCGTGCGTATCGATCATGTCTTCTCCAATCTTCTGGATAATGCCCTGAAATACACGCCGAGTGGAGGTCGAGTCACCATTCTGGCATCGGCCCACGATGCGGTGGTGGAATTCAGCGTCGAGGATACGGGCATCGGCATCCCGGCCGATCAGCGCACGCGGATATTTGAGCGATTCTACCGCATCCCGGGTCAGACGAACGTCGGTGCGGGACTGGGGCTTGCGATCGCCAAGGAAATCGTGCATGCGCATGGAGGCGATATCTGGCTGGAGGACCAGGTAGGTCCCGGCAGCACCTTCTGCTTCACCATCCCAAGCGCCGCCGATAAGAAACCCTGATGCCATGCAATTGACCCCACCCTATACCCCGTTCACCATTCTTTGGTATGCGCACTGCTCGCAGGAGCACTCCGGACATGTCTGACGATCGGGCCAATCAATTCCTGACACTCATCCGACGTGCGCAACGTGGACGGCTCAAGGTCTACCTCGGCTATGGCCCAGGAGTCGGTAAGACCACGCTCATGCTGCAGGAAGGGCAGCGGTTGAAGGTCGATGGCATCGACATCGTGATCGGGGTGGTCGAGACCCATGGGCGCGCCGGGACTGCCAAGCTGGTCGAGGGATTGGAGGCGGTGCCCCGTCGCATCTCCCAGTACCATGGCATTGCGGTCGATGAAATGGATCTCGATGCCCTGCTTGCGCGCAAGCCCCAGGTCGCGCTCGTCGATGAACTGGCGCACACCAATGTGCCAGGAAGCCGTAATGAGAAGCGGTATCAGGATGTCGATGAACTGCTGGCCGCCGGCATTCACGTGATCAGCACGATCAATGTCCAGCATCTCGAAAGCCTGTACGATACGGTCGAGAAGCAGATCGGCATCCGCGTGCGTGAGCGCATCCCCGATGCGGTCCTCGCGATGGCCGATCAGGTCGTCAATGTCGACCTCGCACCGGAGGACCTGCAGAAGCGGCTGGAGTCGGGGGAGATCTACCCCAAAGACCGCATCCCCTCGGCCATGGAGAACTATTTCAAAGCATCGAATCTCGAGCAATTGCGCGAACTGACGCTACGCGAGCTGGCGGCCCAGATCGACTTCCGTCGCCGCGAGGTGAAATCCCAGGAAGAGGTCGGCACACCCGACCAGATCATGGTATGCCTGTCGTCCCGCGGTCCCAATAGCGCTCGGCTGCTGCGCTTCGCCTCTCGACTCGCAGGTCGCCTGAATCGCACCTGGTATGCGGTCTATGTGCAGACGCCGACTGAAAATCCGCTGACGATAGACGCCGCCACCCAGCGCCTGCTCTCGGAGACCCTGACCCTGGCCAACCAGCTGGGCGCCATGGTCTTCACCTTCACCGGCGCAGACGTGGCGAAAACGATCATCCGATTTGCCAAGGAATACCGTGTCGGGCACATCGTCATCGGCAAGCCGCGGCCACTGCCCTGGTGGAAGCGCCTGATAGGACGCACCAGCGTCGCCGAACAGTTGATCTCCGAGTCCTCGGGCGCGACGGTGGTTGTGGTCGATGTCCAGGGGGTTGCGGACCACTCCGGTGAAGTGGCTGTGCCGGTTCCCACCCAGGCGCCCCTGCACCCTCCGGCGAAGATCGCCCAGATCCCTGTCGTCACCTCGTCGATCCTTCAGCTGCTCGATGCCTCGCTCATCACCATCTGGACCGAACCGATAACACGCAACGAGGCCCTCAAGCAACTGGTCGGCACCATCGCAGCCAAGGCCCCGCAAATCTCCATCGAGGAGACCATCGCACGGTTGGATGCCCGGGAAAGGCAGGGATCGACGTTCCTCAATGAGGGACTTGCCCTGCCGCACGCCCGTATTCCCGGCATCTCGGCGCCCATGGTCGCGCTCGGCCTGACACATGGAGGCATCAGCGATCTCGAGGCACCAGTGCCCATACATTGGGTCTTCCTCCTACTTTCACCGATCGGTGAATCGAAGGCGCATTTGCACCTGCTTGCCACCGCTGCCCGGATTTTCCATGATCGCGACCTGCGTCGTCGCCTGGATGACTGCCTGGACCCCAAGAGCGCCTATGAGGAGATCTTCAGGAAGGCGGAATGACCCATGTCAAGACGGATACCTATCGTACAGGACCTTGCAATATTCAAGGCGAGGGATCGGTCTTCTTGAACTTTTCAATGATCGACGCAGCGGTGCGCTGGCATGAGGACGGTTTGCCGACACGTAGGACCACTGCGGGCCATTCCTGACGGACCAGCAGCCGCTATTCCTTTGGCACAGTGATCGCTCACGAACTGGATCGAATCTGGTCCACACCACGAAGGAGCGGCGATGCTCGATTTCATCTTCATCATAGCGATCCTGGCATCGCTGGGCATCTGCATCGCGTATCTCGTCATATGCGAAGGGCTCTGACCATGGAAGACGTGATTGCTGGCATCGTCGCTGGAGCGCTCGCGCTCTACCTGCTGTGGACGCTCATTCGGCCTGAGCGCTTCTGAGGGCCAATCTGCCCTTGATCAGAGACGTCACCATCATCTGCGAAAGACCTGACCATGACTCTGTCCGGCTGGCTACAACTGCTCATCTTCATCGGCGTCCTGCTGTTGACCACGCGGCCATTGGGCGTCTATCTGGTCTCTGTCCTCGATCCGCGGGGAAAGACCATCTTCGATCGCGTGTTGGGCCCGATCGAGCGCTTCTGCTATCGATTCGGTGGCGTTGATCCGCTCCATGAGCAGAGCTGGAAGGCCTATGGCGTCGCCGCGCTCATCTTCACCGGCGTGACGACGGTCCTGACCTACGTCATCATGCGCGTCCAGGATCATCTCCCTCTCAATCCCCAGGCCTTCGCCGGGACGTCTCCAGACCTCTCGTTCAATACGGCCATCAGTTTCGCCACCAACACCAACTGGCAGAGCTATGGCGGCGAATCTACGCTCTCCTATTTCACCCAGATGGTAGCCCTGGTTCTGCACAATTTCTTCTCTGCCGCGACTGGCATCGCCGTCGCGGCGGCGCTGGTCCGCGGCCTCGTGCGCGACCGCTCGGCGGTGATCGGCAACTTCTGGGTGGACCTGGTCCGCCTCACCCTCTACCTGCTCCTGCCGATCTGCCTCGTCTACTCCGTGATGCTTGTCTCACAGGGCGTGATCCAGAACTTCCGGCCATACACGCCAGCGACAACGCTTGAGCAGCCGGCTCCTCCGGCCGCCCCAGCTCCCGCCACGGCCGGTGCGGCCGCACAGCCGGCGTCTACTCCACCAGCCCCGAACGTGCAATCCATCGCTCAGGGTCCGGCCGCGAGCCAGATCGCGATCAAGATGCTCGGCACCAACGGCGGCGGCTTCTTCAACGCCAATTCGTCGCATCCCATGGAAAACCCCACGGGCTTCTCGAATTTCCTGGAGATGCTCTCCATCTTCCTCATCCCCAGCGCCCTGACCTACTACCTTGGCCGCATGACCAGGAACCAGGGGCATGGCTGGGCGGTGTGGACGGCGATGGCGGTGCTCTTCCTTGGTGGAGTGATGGTGTGCTGGTATGCCGAAGCGAGCGGTAATCCCCATCTGGCGGCGCTCGGCATCGACCCGAGCGGAGGCAATATGGAAGGCAAGGAGGTCCGCTTCGGCATCTTCAACTCCGCGCTCTTCGCCACGGTGACGACCGATACCTCCTGCGGTGCGGTCAACTGCATGCACGATTCGCTCACACCGCTCGGTGGTCTCGTCCCGCTCTTCAATCTGCATATCGGCGAAGTGGTGTTCGGAGGTGTGGGATCAGGACTCTATGGCATGCTGATCTTCGTCATCCTCGCCATCTTCATCGCCGGCCTGATGGTCGGCCGGACGCCCGAGTACCTGGGCAAGAAGATCCAGTCCTACGATGTGAAGGTGTCGGCGCTGGCCATCCTCGCCATGGCGTTCTGCGCCCTGGGATTCACCGCCTGGGCTGCGGTCACCGATTGGGGCCAGGCAGGATTGAACAACAACGGGCCGCATGGCTTCAGCGAAATCCTCTATGCCTATAGTTCAGCGACCGCCAATAACGGCTCTGCCTTCGCCGGTCTCACGACCAACACGCCGTGGTACAATTCAACCATGGGGATTGCGATGGTCATCGGACGCTTCTTCATGATCGTCCCGGTGCTGGCATTGGCGGGCAGCCTTGCACGCAAGCAGCTCATCCCCATCAGCGCTGGCACCTTCCCGGTCACCGGGGTGACTTTCGTGCTCCTGCTCATCGGCACCGTCCTGCTGGTCGGCGCCTTGAACTTCCTCCCGGCTCTCGCCTTCGGACCCATCGTCGAGCATTTCCTGATGTCGACGAACAAGCTCTTCTAGGGCCAGGCCCCGACCCTGAGCACGCGACTCCTCCTGGCATCACGCTGAAAGGCTTCCATGGCTTCGACCTCGCAATCCCTGTTCGATTCCAGCATCATCTTCCCGGCGCTCGCGGCGAGCTTTAGGAAGCTGAATCCTGCCGTCATGGTCAGGAATCCGGTGATGTTCGTCACCGAGGTCGGCGCTGCCTTGACCACCATCGATATGGTGTTCGTCCTGGGACACCACGGATCGATCGGCTTCGTGCTGCAGATCAGCCTGTGGCTGTGGTTCACGGTGATCTTCGCCAATTTCGCCGAGGCGATGGCGGAAGGACGTGGCAAGGCACAGGCCAGCAATCTTCGCCGCGCACGCACCAAAACCATCGGACGCAAGCTGATGCCCGATGGCTCGACGCAGAGCACGCCCGCGGAATTGCTGCGCAAGGGCGACCTGGTCCTGGTGGCAGCGAAGGAGATCATTCCTGCCGACGGCGAGGTCATCAAGGGCGCCGCGCTCGTGAATGAATCGGCCATCACCGGGGAATCGGCTCCCGTTATCCGCGAGGCCGGCGGCGATCGCAGCGCCGTCACCGGTGGTACCAGCGTCCTGTCGGATGAGATCACGGTGCGCATCACCGCGGATCCGGGGCATGGCTTCATGGACCGCATGATCTCGCTCATCGAAGGTGCCAAGCGGCAGAAGACGCCCAATGAGATCGCGTTGAGCATCCTGCTGTCCGCGTTGACGCTCATCTTCCTGGTGGTGGTCGTCACCATCAGGCCCTATGCAGCATATTCCGGCGTCACCATATCCGTGACCGTCCTGGTGGCCCTGCTGGTCTGCCTGATCCCGACGACGATCGGCGGCCTGCTGAGCGCCATAGGCATTGCGGGCATCGATCGCCTGGTGCAGAAAAACGTCTTGGCCATGAGCGGTCGATCGGTCGAGGCGGCTGGCGATGTCGATGTCTTGCTGCTGGACAAGACCGGCACCATCACCATGGGAAATAGGCAGGCCACCGAGCTGATCCCCGCACCGGGGGTCACCAATGAGCAGATCGCCGATGCCGCCCAGCTCGCCTCGCTGGCGGATGAGACCCCTGAGGGCCGCAGCATCGTGGTGCTTGCGAAGCAGCTCGGCATCAAGCCGCGGACCATCGCCGATCTCCCAGGGGCAACATTCGTGCCCTTCTCCGCCCAGACGCGCATGAGCGGAGTCGATATCGGAGGCCGCGAAGTGCGCAAGGGTTCCGCAGATGCGATCCGCATCTTCGTCCAGTCGGAATTCCCACCGCAGGTCAATGATGCGATCGATCGCATCTCGCGCGCTGGCGGTACGCCGCTGGTCGTAGCCGATCGCCGCCATGTCCTGGGCGTGATCTACCTCAAGGATGTCATCAAGGGCGGCCTGGTGGATCGCTTCAAGCGCTTCCGTTCCATGGGCATCCGCACCATCATGATCACGGGTGACAATCCGCGCACCGCTGCAGCGATCGCCAAGGAGGCAGGAGTCGATGATTTCCTCGCCGAGGCCAAGCCAGAGGACAAGATGGCCTTGATCCGCAAGGAGCAGGCGGCCGGCCACCTGGTGGCGATGACCGGTGACGGTACCAATGATGCCCCGGCGCTGGCGCAGGCCGATGTNNAAGCTCATCGAGATCGTCGAGATCGGGAAGCAGCTGCTCATCACCCGCGGCGCCTTGACCACCTTCAGCGTCGCGAACGATGTGGCAAAGTACTTCGCCATCATCCCGGCGATGCTGCTCGGTGCATTCCCGGTGATCGCCCCGCTCAATGTGATGAATCTCGGCAGTCCCAACAGCGCGATCCTCAGCGCGGTGATATTCAACGCGCTCATCATCATCGCCCTCATCCCGTTGGCATTGCGTGGTGTGGCCTTCAGGCCATACAGCGCGGATGTGATCCTGCGCCGCAATCTGCTGCTCTACGGCGTGGGCGGCATCATCGTGCCGTTCATCGGTATCAAGGTCATCGATGTCATCGTCACTTCGCTGCATTGGGCATGAACATGAGCACTGCCTCCCATCCTCCGCGCACCTCCTTCTTCAGCCACCTGCGCTCAGCTGTTGCGCTAACCATCGTCCTGACGCTCATCGTCAGCGGTGCCTATCCGCTCGTGGTCTATGGAATAGCGCAAGTCTTCTTCCCGGACCAGGCCAACGGCTCCTTGCTGCTGAAGGATGGCAAGGTCATCGGCTCAACGCTCATTGGCCAGAACTTCAGCGATCCGAAATACTTCCATCCGCGGCCATCGGCAGCGGGGAACGGATATGATCCGACCAACTCCGGTGGCAGTAATCTCGGACCGACGAGCGCCAAGTTCCTGAATGGGACCACCAAGGTGCCTGCCCCGCCAACGCCGGCCGCTCCGGCGGCGGGTGCCACTACCGCATCGCCAGCGTCCACCGTTGCGGCTCCGGTCGCAGCCGCAACGCCAACACCGGTGGTGGATAATGACGGCATCCAACTGCGGGTCCTCCACTACTGCGACGACAATGGGCTGCCATACGTCGCGACATGGAAGGGCAAGGAGGTCGACATCTCATCCTATAAATCCAGCGAAGGCTGGGACGAGGTGAAGCTGATCGGCATCTTCAATGACAGCGACAACCCCCTGACCATCAGATCCACGAAACTGATCCCGGCCGATGCGGTCACTGCGTCAGCCAGCGGCCTCGACCCGCATATCAGCCTCGCGAATGCCCTGCTGCAGGTGCCACGGGTTGCCAAGGCACGCTCCATCAGCGAGGACAATGTCCGTGCCCTCATCGCGCCGGCAATCGATGGCACCGGGAGCGCATTTGGTGAGCAGGGGGTCAACGTACTCAAGCTCAATGCAGCGCTGGACGGCATCCATTAGCCGTAGGTAGCCAATGATCGCGTTTTCGCCGATGCCGGCAGGGGGCCGTCCGCCCGGCAGATCCGCTGCCATGCGATCATGGTCAGTTCGCTAGCAGATGTGGCAAGGACTGTCGATAATATATCGCCTTCTCTCTCGCCGTCGGGTGCCCCGAGTGCCGATCAAACGCCATCATCGCGATCGGATCAACCATGGAGCTCGACCGAGCGAGGATGTGCCACCAGTCCCTGGGCTTCCCATTCCACTCGCGCTGCGGTGAAATCGTCTCGCAACATCGCCATCATCTGCTGAGCCTCCTCCAGACTCAGGCTAGAGGCCAGGGCGCACTCGAATTCCCGTCTGCCTCGTTCCCAGACAAATAATGAGATGGAGCTCTTGTAGCTGCTGATCTCGGCGATCGCTTCAAATGGTATGAAGCGGGTCCTGGTCTGGCGGAATCGCCCGACACCACTGATGGCGTAGATGCCAGAGCCATCAAGCCGCCAAGTGGTCGTTCCTGGCGGCAGGAGATACAGGGGTGCCATGAGTACCAGCAGCAAACCACCTATCCCCAGGGCAAGCGCCGCCAATGCGAAGGTACCGTACACCACCTGAATGATGCACCAGACCAGGATGCCGAGGCTATCGCCGGTGTCCGGAGCGAGGAGATCGAATGCCCAGGATACGCCATGATACGATCCCGCCATCATGCCTACCCCGATGGCGGCCATAGCCATGGCTCCCACCAGTGCGGAGTCCTGTTCCTTACCGCTGATGCAATACGCTCGCGGGTGAGATGACGAATCGATGGACAGATGTTCGGCCATGTCGAGTAATATGTCACCGGTCGGGTAACCGGGTCAATGACTTCCGGTGGTGAGCCGATGCGGTAGTGTCACAAGACCCTCCGCGAGAGCATAATCGTTTGGGGGACCCGATAGGAGTGCATGGACATATTCGATCGCCAGCGAGAGATGTTGCGCTCAAGCCATCAGCTGCTGCTCTGGTACGTGCTGATCGCTGGCATCCTAGCGGCAAGCCTCGGCGGCACCGCAGTGGCTCTGGTATCCTATGCACAGTGGAGCCGACCGGCATTCCATGCACAACCCCAGCACTATGAATGGGCATTTGCCATCGGTGCACTGGCGGCATTGCTGTCCTTGGTGATCACAACCTGTATTGAGCTCAGGCGTTTGCGTCATGGTATCGATCCCCTACTGACTCGCCTTGGCGGCCGACGGGTGGTGGCAGAGGGTGCTCATCCTGCCGAGCGACGCGTGCTGAATGTCGTCGAGGAAATGGCGCTCGCTGCCGAGATCCCCGTTCCGAGCATCTTTGTCCTAGTCGATGAACCGGGGATCAATTCCTGCGCGTTGGCCTCGCATGCGCTCGACGTGGCGATCTGCGTCACGCAAGGCTGCCTCTATCGCCTGAGCCGGTCGGAATTGCAGGCGGTAATCGCTCACGGCATCAGCGACGTCCTGCATCGCGATCTGCGGCTGCGGATTCGTTTGGTGGCGTTGATTGGCGGTCTGCAGAGCATCAGCAGCGTTGGGTGGTATCTCATTTACCCACGCTGGCGTGATAAGGAGAAGACGGGCTTCAACCCCCTGTTCCTTCCATTCTACCCGCTTTCGGCAGTGGTCGGCTTCGATCTGCTGGTCACCGGCTCGCTCGGTTACCTGTGCGGCGAGCTCCTCGGCGCTGCTGTGGCGCGGCGGCGGACGATGCTCGGGGATGCGGCGGCCTGCCAGTTCACGCGGGATCCGGGCTCCCTAGTTGCGGCCTTGGCCAAGGTCGGAGGCTTCGTCCTGGGCTCGCGCCTGCTCGCGCCAGGACTTGTCCCCTTCCGCCACCTCTTCTTCTGCCGCGTCACCTTCCCGGCACTGCCCATCTTCGATAGCCATCCGGATCTCGCGCAGCGCATACTCGCCGTCGATCCGTCGTGGAACCGTTGCTTTTTGCCAAGCCGGATCAATGCCTGGTTGGCAGAGGGCAGTGTGACGACGGCAGGAGCGACGCCAACGGGCGATGCCGAACCTGCGCGCCCGCCGTCGGGCTAGTGGACGACCGGGATGGCTTGCTTGGGCGACTGGGCCAGCAATGCGGTGCCCTGGTCAAGTGCCGATGCGAGGTCGTGATGGACCGAATCGACTCCGATCAGCTCGACGATGCCGTGCCGTTCCAAATCGTGCAACGCCCTGGTATGGACATCGCTCACGAGTAGTCGACCACCACGGTATTTGAGCGAGGCATGCAATTCGCGCAGGGAGAAAGCTGCTGTCGTATCGATAAAGGGCACTAAGCGAAGACGCAGGATCATGATTCTGGCATGTTCTCCCGCGTTGCTATCAAGATCGCGAATCATGGTGGCGGCGCCAAAGAAGAACGGTCCACGTACCTCATAGACCTCGACACCTTTGGGAATCGGTTGTAGTTTCTCGGTGAGGTCTTGGCTTGAATATTTCTCGACCTGGGCCGTATCGCTCATGCGCTTGACGAAGAAGAACATCGCCAGCACCACCCCCACGAGGATGGCCTGGACGAGCCCGATGAAGGCGGTGAGCAGGAAAGCGATGGGAAGGAGTGCGGCATCGCTGCGTCCGGCCTTGAGAATGTGCGGCCAATGCCGGAGTTCGGCCATGTACCAGCACACCACCAGCAGCACGCCGGCAAGGGCAGCCAACGGCACATGCACCACCAGGGGGCCGGCCACGAGCATGATTATCAGGACGGTCAGCGAATGAACCACACCGGCAATCGGTGAGCGCGCCCCGGCTCGGACATTGGTCGAGGTACGCGCGATGACACCCGTGGCCGGCATTCCTTGGAAGAACGGCGTGACCAGATTGGCGATGCCTTGTCCGATGAGCTCGGAGCTCGAATCGTGACGAAAGCCCGACATGCCATCGGAGACCACGGCCGACAGTAGCGATTCGATCGAGCCGAGTAGCGCCAACGCCAGCGCCAGCGCGGAGAGATCTTTCATTCGCTGCATGAGTTCGCCGATATGCCAATTCGGCTGTAGTCCGAGGCTCGGAAGGGCTGGCGCCGGAAGCCCGTGCGAAATGCCGCCGAACTGCGTCTGGATGGTCATGACGCTGTTGGGGCCTTCACCTTCCCACTGCAGCGCCCAGCTCATCCCCCCGACGATCAACAGGGCCAGCAGCGCCCCGGGGATCCTGGTGCTGATACGTCGGAAGGCTTGGATGAGCGCTACCGTGGAGGCGCAGCACACCAGCGCACGCCAGCTGAATTCTCCCGCGCGAAGATGGTCCTTGAGGTAGACCAGGCGTTCCGCGAGGTTGTCGATCGGTTTGACCGGATCACGAACGCCGAGTGCCGGTCCCAGCTGGGTAGAGAGCAGGATCAGGGCGATCCCGGTCGTGAATCCGATCACGACAGGAGTCGGGACGTAGGAGATCGCCTTGCCCAGCCGGGCGACACCCATGAACAAGATCAGTGCACCGGACATGAGAGTTGCAAGAGCGAGGCCGGAGTAGCCGAACTGGTTGACGCCGGCGGCGCACAGTCCGACGAAGGCTCCAGCCGGTCCGCCGATCTGCACCCGGGTGCCACCTAGCAGGCTGACCAGGATGCCAGCGACAATAGCCGTCCACAGGCCCTGCTCGGGCTTGCATCCGGAAGCGATCGCCAATCCCATCGAAAGTGGTAAGGCGACTACGCCGACCAGCATTCCGGCGCCGATATCGGTGAGAAGGTCACTGCGCGTATAGCCAGTGCCGAGATCGAGGAATGCCGGCCGGTACTGAAAAGCCATAGTGCGGATATCCTGCCTTTCCTGTGCTGATGCGCGACTGGATGCCTAAGCCCATCCTTATCGACTCTTGATGCGCCCTGAGCGTGATCGCAGCCGCGGGGCGCGAATCACTGGTGAACCGATCAAGCCAGCGCTGACAGGGTTCGCAGTACGGGAGACGGCTCGGCCTTGTGCGGCAGAGATTCATCACGCACGATCCGATGGGCTTCCATAGTCAGGAGCCGGGCGATCTCACGCGCGGTGAGTTGCCCGTGGTAGCGCATCGCGCAGAGCTCCATCCGCCACAACACCTGCTTCCTGGCCAGACCCCGCAGTGCGATGGTCGCTTCAGCGAGCGATGCGGCCATGCCGCGTTGGGCATGCAGGGTGCAATGCAGTGCTGTTCCCAGGGCGGTGATGGAGGCCGCCAGGCCCGTATCCGGGATGAGATGCTCGCGCGCAAACATCACGAGCCCGGCGAGAGTGTGGATGCAGTGCGCTTGTCCGTCCGATGCGCGCAGGCGCAGACAGGGGGTGCCGCCGGAGCAGTCCAAGGTCAGCACAGGGCGACGGCGTGCAGGTCGCGCAGGGTGGTCGTCAGTCGTAATCATGGGATGTAGCTCCGTGGGTAAGGCTGTGCAGTCGACGGACGTTCTTTAGGCGAACACCAAAAAGCTATCTCTTAGCAGGTATTCCATTCTCTTATAATACACGACATGATTGCGACGTGACGGATCATCCGCCACCAGCTTGATCGTCGAGCGCCTGTGCCATCTCAGGGAAAACGTCGTAAACGTTGCATATCTACTCCGGGGCGTGGCCTCCCCACCATAGCGTGAAGAGACTGATCACAGTAGAGGGCATCCCGTTAATCGCAATGCGATTCGCTATTATCCGAGAATACGATGGCATTTGAACGAGAGCCAGTGCACTCTATTATGCGCCTGCCCCGTCCGCCCAATTGCCACTCTCGGAGATGCCGCGTGGATCGTGCTCGCCTCGTCGGAACCGCCAAGGAATCGGTCATCTTGGCGATGCTCATGCACGACGGATTCCTCTCGGTGAAAGACATCATGGCAATCGCCAATCGCCAAGAGTCATCGGTCTCCGTCCCCGCAGTTTATCGCGCCATCCGTTTGCTCGAGGAGAAGCAGTTCATCGTCGGACTCGGCTCATCTGAGCAGGAAAAAGTTATGGAAAACCTCAGGCAATTGGCGGATCTGGGGGTGGTCATGCCCGGCGATCGGTCGGTCATGCTTTTCCGTCTGACGGATACCGGACGAGCTTTGGGATATCTCCTGAAGCTGGCCCAGGGCGAGGGCTCGGTGTCGATCAAGGACATTCAAGCAACCGCCAATCAGGTCTATGCCGAGTTGGCCCATGAGCCGGTGAATGCGCCAACTCCAGTGACCTGACAGGTGGGGCCGACTCCCCGTGCAGGGGCTGTCATCCTGCGCAACGCATTGGCAGCGCTGCTTCACGATGGCCGGCGGCAGCGAAGACGAGTGTAAACGAGAATAATTTGGAACTCGTCTGTGCGAAAGGGGCAGTTTTCGAGCTCCCGTGCTGGCCTCGTCTTCGGAAACCCTCTCCAGACAATCCTATCTCGGCTTATGATAAGCTATGCGTGGTGATTGGTGTGCGCAGTCGTGAAGGTAGGCAGGAAACATATTATCACTTAATGACCAGACCGGCCCGGACGCAGAATTCGAAAAAAATCCCTCGCTAATGATTTTGTATCCGTATAGACCCATATCAATAAAAAATATAGGCGTCTGCTGTAAATATACTTATGGAAATAATGAGACTGAATTCGTGCCAAAGAAATCAGTCCCGCCAAATTCCCAAGCCGTTAGAAAGCCTTGGTAGATTTCCTTGCTTCATCGACAGAACCAGCACATCCTAAGTGTAATATCAATAGATAGTTACCGCAATACTCGCCCGCAGATTAGTGGCTCATGCTGGCCCTTAAGCTAGCGAACCGGGTCCCTGTCGGTCTGGATCCACCTGCCGGGTATAAACGTCCACCATCATATCGGAGCGGTGACGAGTGACGACCCGGATCTGATGGGTCGCCGCCCCGTTTAGGCGTGCTTGGGTCACGAACCCAGACCGCAGGCTGTGGGGGCTAAATCCCTCGCGCATTCCATGAGCCCGTAGGATGTCACGAACGGCCGTCGGGTTCAGCTGGTCATCTCCCAGAGATCCGTCTCTCCGCACCCGGCGGAAGAGGGGGGTGTCACCGCGAATCTCTGCGGCCGTTCTCCACGCTTCGACCGCCTTGATGGCATCAAATCTCGCCGTTGAGGCGCGAACCACCGGGATCACCTGATCCTCTCCGATACTGGTCTTTGACTCGGGGATGATGAGCTCCCATCCCTTGACCCGGGTCTGCTTGAGATGGCTCAACCTGACGGCTACCAGTTCAGATCGCCGCAAAGCACAGGTCCACCCGAGAATGATGAGGGCTCGGTCCCGTAGTCCTCGCAGGCGCAGCGCGCCGCCAGCGGCGATCATCGCCGCAGTGCTCTCGATGGCATGGCTGATTTGCTCAGTCAGGATAGCATCAGAGCGCTTCGGCTTACGCCGCGCGCGGGTAGTCATTTCAGCAGCAAGCCAGTGCTTGGTAGCAGGGTCATGAAGTGGAGATCGCATGGAGAGCGCGTTCAACAAGGCTGCCACTGCTGAACAGACGACCTGAAGCGTGGATGCGGAGGGCTTCTTGGAGGCGTGGCGAGCCACTGCGAGCACGAAACCGCGGAAGAGTGCCGCATCTTCCAATTGTGATTTGTGAGCGAGGCACAGCTGCCAATAGGCGCCCAAGTAGGGTCGATAGGTCGACACCGTTCTCGGCTTGAGGCCCCGAGCCATCTTCGCGATCGCGCGCGTGAAATCCTTGTCTGATGTGGGTGGTTGGATAAGCCGTCCATCATCGGCATACACCTCTTCGACGGCGACCGCAGTGACGGCCGCTCCCACGAGGTTCTCGGTTTTGACCAGGCGTGCCATGGAATGCGGGGATCATCACCACGGAATGGGCTTGTCAATACACACGCTAAGGTGACTTAGCGTGTGTATTGGGGAGGGGGAATAGCCATACGATGCTCTAAAAGTATGATGTGGGTGCGCGACTAGTGGCGAACATGCCAAACTATCCTGATCATCGTATTTATAGGGCGGTATGATGCTATTGGGGGAAAGGAATTGAGAAATATCTACCCAATTTTCTAAATGTACGATGAGTTTAGGCAGCCATAGTCGATGATAAAACGTCGGTGCGCACCCAGCCATGAATGCTGATGGAGCGCACTCGCACTCCCACGAATAGAGCCGCCGAGGAGACGCCGTGTCCAGACATCGGCTGCCTAGGGTCGCGACACTATATTTGGGAGCGTCGAACTGAAGTGAGTGCGTGCCCCGAATTTTCAGGGACATGTTTCGTAAGCGTTCAGCCGCCTGAACTAGTCGGGAGGGTGGCTGAATGCTTACGTGTTGCGGTAGGGACCCCAGTTA
>PLEW01000138.1 GCA_003136555.1 Planctomycetota bacterium
GGCATTGATGCCGCCGAAGGCGAGGGTGGTGGAGAAGGCGACGTCGAGCCGGGCATGGCGGGCCTTGGCCACGACATCGATGCCGGGCAGCGGCGTGCCTCCGGCGGCTCCGGCGCTGGGCCAGAGGCATTGCTCACGCAGAGCCAGGCAGCAGGCGAGCGCCTCGACCGCGGCTGCGGCCCCCATGCTATGGCCGAAGGTGCGCTTGCTTGAGGCGGTCGGGACGGCGCCGAAGAGCTCGCTGAGCACAGTGCTTTCGCACTGGTCGTTATCGCGGGTCCCGGTCCCATGGGCGTTGACATACCCGACCGCTCCAGGCTCGAGGCCGGCATCGGCCAGGCAGTCGGTGATGGCACGTCGCAGGAAGGTCCCGCTCGGGTCCGGGCTGGTCAGGTGGTAGGCGTCAGCGCTCAACCCCCAGCCGAGCAGGCTGGCGACGGGCGTGGCGCCGCGACGCCGGGCGTGCTCGGGATCCTCGATGATCAGGGCGGCTGCAGCCTCGCCGAGGCTCATGCCGCTGCGCTCCAGGACCAGGGGACGGCAGCCGAGCGGGTCAACCAGCTGCAGACTGTTGAAGCCGGCCATGGTGACGCGCGTCAGCGCGTCGGAGCCGATGGCGATGACGACCGGGTGGCGGCCCGTCCGGACGAGCTCGGCAGCCTCGATGATCGCAGCCGCGGCGGACGCGCAGGCAAGGGTATGGGTGTTCTGGATGCCTCCCAGGTGCAGCAGGCGCGCCATCGCCTGGGCCACCCGATGCGGATGCTGGCGGCGGTAGCAGGGCTCAATCGACGCGGATCCATGGGTGAGGAACGCCTGCTCGCTCTCGGGCATGCCACCGGTGCAGGAGCCGACGATCACCGCGATGTCTCCCCGTGCATCAGGTGGCAGCCTTGCGTGCTCGAGGGCCTCATTGGCCGCCAACCAGGCCAGCGCCATGGTACGCCCGGGCAGGCGGGGGAGGGCTGCGGTCACACGTGCCACCGGCAGCTTCGCCGCCAGCGGCAGGCCGGCGATCTGGTGCAGCAGCAAGCCGCAGCTGCCGGCACTGAGCGCTGCCAGCTGGGCATCCAGGCCCTTGCCTGGAGCGGCGATGCATCCCAGGCCGGTGATGGCGAGGGGACGCGAGCTGCGGCGGCTGGTGGAACGCACGAGGGGCATGGGAGATGGTATCGTGCATCGACTGCTGGTGGCTCAAGGACGTATTCTCGCCAGCCGCGCGAAGGACAATCTAGCTGGGGGCGGCGAGGGGCGTTCCGTGCCGGGAGGCCACCAGGCCGGCGATCTCCCGCAGGGCCGGCGCTGGCAGCCGCAGGTCCTCGGCAGCCTCGAGCAGGAAGCCGAGCACCCAGGGCAGTTCTCCGGGATCGTCGAGCAGCGAGGGACGATGGTTGCCCACCTGGGAGAAGAACCGTTCGGCGCGCGCGAGCATGCCGGCCGGGCAAGCCACCCCAGACGCCCTGCTGATGGTCTCTCCTTCGCTGGTGGCGGCGAGCACCAGGGACCGCCAGCGGGCATCTGCCCAGATGCTGCCCATGCTCAGCCCGGTGGCCAAGCACAAGGGGCCGACGGTTGCGTTCAGAACCGTCTTCTCCCACTGGGCAGGACGTGGATCGTCGCAGATATCGACCTGCAGGCCATGGGCGCGCCAAGAGGAGAACACTGCCGCCCAACGGCCATCGGCTGCCCCGACCACCACCCGGGGTGCCGGACCAGTGGCGCAGATGACCCCATCGCTCCTGCGATCGATGGCGAAGAAGCAGGTCACCACCGCACGCGGCTGCCCGAGGCCATTCTGGGCAGCCCGGGCATCCAGGGGCAGCTGGTCCCAGGGGGTTTCGTGGACGCGCGAGGCGATCAGGACGGGCTGCCGGGCCACCTGCTCGTCATGCAGCTGGACGAGGCGCGGCTGCCAGGCGATTTCCTGTCCGTTGAGCAGGATGCGATGCGCCCGTACCGACCCCGATGGGCCAGGAATGGCGAACGCGCTGGCCGCCGCCGCTCCGAGGAAGCTGCCGACCAGTCCTGGTCCAAACACGCAACACGTCATGGGTCAGCAGGATGTGTCTGGCGGCAGGTTCGGCAATGGCGGGTCTCAGGACCTGCCCCTTGCTGGATGGTTCAGCCGCAGGACGCTCGTCCGCCCATGAGTACCCGTCCGGCCCCAGATGTCATCGTCGTCGGTGGAGGTCCCGCTGGCTCAGCCAGCGCGACCACGCTGGCGATGCGGGGGTATCGCGTGCTGCTGATCGAGCAGCAACGCCACCCGCGCTACCACATCGGGGAATCGCTCATCCCCTTCTGCTACTACACGCTTGAACGTCTCGGGTTGGCAGAGCGCATGAAGGCATCCCTGTTCATTCAGAAGTTCAGTGTCCAGTTCGTCGGCATCTCGGGTGCCGAAACCAGGCCATTCTACTTCTTCGAGCATCTGTACCACCCTGCCGCCGTGGCGTGGCAGGTGCNNCAAGGGCGTCGAGGTGATCGAGGATTGCCAGGTCGAGGAACTGGTGCTGGATGGCAATCTCGTCGTGACTGGTGTGCGCGTTCGCGCAGCTGATGGAACGCGGCGCACACTGCTGGCGCCGATGACCATCGATGCCTCCGGACGCGATGCGCTTGCACCCAAGCAGTTCGGCTGGCGCGTCCTGGATGACGAGCTCAATCGCTTCGCCTTGTGGACCTACTATACCGGTGCCGCCCGCGATCCGGGCNNGGGATGGTTCTGGTACATCCCCCTGCACCATGACATCATTTCGGTTGGTGTGGTCCATCGTCGGGAGTGGCTGTTCCGCAGTGCCAACGGTTCGTCCGAGCCAGACCTCGATGCGATCTTCAAGCGTGCCGCGGCGCAGAACCCCTGGATCGCTCGCCATCTTTCCGGCGGCAAGCGCAGCGACAGGTACCGCGTCACCAATGAGTACTCGTATCGTTCATCCCATTGCGCCCGCGATGGCCTGCTCCTCGCTGGCGATGCACTGTCCTTCCTCGACCCGATCTTTTCCTCGGGCGTGTATCTGGCCCTGAGGATGGGCGAACTGGCGGCCGAGGCAGTCGATGCCGCGCTCAAGGCCGGCGATGTCTCGGCCTCGCGCTTCAGCGATTACGGCGCTACGGTCAGCGCTGGCGTGCAGGCGATCCGCTCCCTGGTCTACGCCTACTATGCGCCGGATTTCTCCTTCGCTCAGCTGATCAAGCGCGATCCCGGATCGCGGGTGCACATCTCCGACCTGCTGATCGGCAACTTCTTCCGCGACTACGCCCCCTTCTTTGATCTGGTCAAGGACGTCACGGTCGGATTGCCGAAAAACCTGGTCAGCATGCCGCCATGGTCCAGGCAGGGGGGGGCGCGGGCATGAGTCTATCGACGATCTACGACGAACTGGTCGGGAGCGCAGCCGATGCCTTGCTCAAGGGGAGGCTGGAGATCGACAGCCGTGCCGCTCTTCTGCGCGAGCAGATCTGCGTTCGATTGGAGAGGGAGCTGGGTCTCAGCGAGCATTCCTTCGCCTTCCCGGTGCTGACCGCATACCTGGCCAATGGCATCCGCCTCTATCTGCTCGGATTCTATGATGCATCGATCGTCGAGGTGGAATCCCGTGTGGCCTCGGCATTGCATGGCAGGCTGCATGGCACCTGGGAGCGCTCAGGGATCGGCCACGCTGCCGGCGCGCCGCCAAGCCCGGCGGTGACGCTGGCGCTGTTGATCGACCAGGCGGAGTCGGCGGGCCTCTTCGCCCTCCCGTCCTTGCCCCATGACCGGCTTGCCGGGCTGTATGCGGGCCTGCGCGAGCTTGCGGACAAGCGCACCGCGATCGAAGCGCGCAATCGGGACCAGGGCCTGCAGATCACTGTCTGGGCGCCGAGGAGAGGTGCGCTGTCGGGAGGTCCGGGCGCGGCGCATACAGAGCCCATCCTAGGCTATTACCTCTCCTGGGGTGCGAACCTGCACCACCTGCTCATCGATGCGGTGCTTGCCGTGACCCTCATCCTCGCTCAGGATGGGGCGCACGGCACGGCATCGTCTGGTTGAGCCAGCGATCACCCGACCGGCTGCCCATTGCCCTCATGCGGGGGCTGCGGCCGGGATCGGCCGTTCGAGCAGCTGCCAGCGGATCGCCCGAGCCAATGCCTGGGGCTGGATGTGCGTCAGCACTTTGCCGCAGGCGAGCGCATCAAACGAGAGGCCCCGCTGGTCGCGGTGGAAGAGCACACCCAGTCCGGGGGTGGCGGGAATGGTCGCCGCATGGCTGACGCCCAGGACGCGGGCCCCGAAGAGCGACTCTGGCAGCGTTGAGGGCCCGGAGTTCGCGACGATGCATGACGACCAGACCCCTGGGCCATGGTTGCCAAGCTGTGCCTGGGCGATCGCATGGGGCAGATAGCCGAACCAGGACATCGATGAGGACAGCTTCGCCACGCCATCCTTCTCGATCCATTCGCGATGCGCCTGCTTGAGGTGGTGGCAGGTGGCGGCCAGATCCGTGCTCGCCAGGCCGGCGGGCACACGCAGGAAGCAGTAGCCGTGGCAGTTGGCAAGCATACGCCTCTCACCGGGCGCGCGCAGATCGACCGCGAGCGGCATCAGCACATCTCCCCGGATGCCGAGCAGGGATTCCAGCGCAGCCGCGACGCAGGCGAGCAGGAATGGCGTCTCGCTCATCCGCCCGGCGGCCTGGCGCTGGCGGAGACGCAGGCGTTCCGCATCGGACGCGCCGATGGTTTCGCTCTGGCAGACCAGCGGCAGGGCCCGGTTCGGCGCATACGATCGCCGCTGCTGGCGCGGTAGCGGGCGCCAGAGCTCGACCAGGCGGTGGGGCCGCAGGAGCTCCAGCGCCTGCTGGGCCAGGCGGCCACGCTCGGCAGCCCGTTCAGGCACCCCTGGCACTTCGCGATAGCCTGGTCGCCACCAATCCTCTCGCAGACGTCGACCGCCCGCCAGAGCCGGCAATTCCGCCAGTAGTCCGGCCGCCGCCCGCGCATCGATAACGGTGTGGTTCCAGGTCAGCACCAGAGCGGGGTTGTCGGCATGATCGACGAGGGCGAGACGGACGGCATGCGTCCCAGTGCCCTGCCTGAGATGCTCCAACGCGCAATCGGCTGCATGGCCGCGCCGTTCGAGGGTCAGGGCCGCCGGTCCCTGCATGACCATGCGCATGCCGCGCAGTCCATGATGGATATGGGCGCCGAGCGGCCAGGCCTGTTCGCCGAGGCGCTTCCAGCCCAGCGCCAGGGCGTCGACGTCGAGCGCTGTGCCTGCGAGTAGCACATGCAGTTGTCCGAGGTTGCCCGCACCGCCTTCGTCCCGGATGAGGCGGTCGAGGATCGCGGCGAAGACGTCGGCGGATCCGCAACGTTGGTACATTCCCACGATGAAGGCTTCTCCAGGTGCTGGGCTGGTGGCAGTGTGCGCATAGCCGCCACAGGAGCAAATTGCCAACCTCGGCATCCTCTTTTCGCGCTCACTGGCGTCGGGTAGCGGGGCTACTATGGTGAAAGCGCAGCCCTATCCATGCGTTGGCGGGCCGATACCCGGCTCGCAGTGCACTTCTCCACGACACCACCATGACCACCCCCCCCCGTCACGACGTCATCATCCTGGGCGGCGGCCTGGCTGGCTTGACGCTCGCACTCCATCTCAAGCAGGAGCGTCCGGGCACCGACATACTGGTTATCGAGCGCAAGGCGCACCCGGTCAATGAGGCGGCGCACAAGGTCGGCGAATCCTCGGTGGAGATCGGCGCAGGTTACTTCACCGATTTCCTCGGCCTCATGCCGCATTTCGAGAAGGACCAGCTGCCGAAGCTCGGATTGCGCTATTTCTTCGGTTCAGGGGACATCAAGGACATCACCACTCGCGTTGAGCTCGGCGGCAATGTCTTCTTCCCGACCAGGAGCTTCCAGATCGATCGCGGCCGATTCGAGAATTACCTGGCCGATCTGGCGGTCTCGCGCGGCGTGCACTTCGCCAATCCCGCCACGGTCACCGCGGTCGAATTCGGCAAGGATGGCGCAGACCACCGGGTCGAATATCGCTGCGAAGAGACGACCATCTCGGCCCAGTCGCGCTGGGTGGTCGACGCCAGCGGGCGGGCCGGAATCATCAAGCGCAAGCTCGGTCTGGCCAAGAAGAGCGGCCATCATGCGCATGCGGTCTGGTGGCGCTACGACCGCCATGTCAAGATCGATGACTGGAGCCAGGATCAGGACTGGCAGCGGCAGAACGACGATCTGCGCAAACGCTGGCTGTCCACCGTCCACTTCATGGGCGTAGGATACTGGGTGTGGTTCATCCCGCTCTCCTCGGGGAGCCACAGCGTCGGGATCGTGGTCGATGGCGATCTGCATCCATTCGACCAGATCTCCTCCTATGAGAAGGCGATGGCATGGCTGAGGCGCCATGAGCCCCAGTGCGCCGAGCGCCTGGAGGGGAGAGAATCCCAGGTGCAGGATTTCCTCGGCCTGCGTGATTTCTCATACAGCTGCCGCCAAGTGTATTCGGCTGATCGCTGGGCGCTGGCAGGCGAGGCCGGGGCCTTCCTCGATCCCTTCTACTCCCCTGGGAGCGACTACATCGGCATGGGCAACACCTTCATCGCCGATCTGATCAAACGCGATCTCTCAGGCGGACCGATCGCCACCTATGCGTCGCTGTTCGACACCCTCTACTTCACCTTCTTCGAGAACCATCTGACGCTCTACCAGGGCCAGATGCCGATCTTCGGGGATGCCAAGGTCATGGCGCTGAAGATCATCTGGGATTTCGCCTATTACTGGGCCATCCCTGCGGCCTTCTTCTTCCATCGCAGGCTCACCGACCTGATGGCATTCGGGCAGGCGCGGGAATCCCTCGGTCACAGCAGCGCCATTAATGCCGGCATGCAGAAGCTCTTCCGGGACTGGCATCGATCGAGCGGCCAGATCGAACGTACCTTCGTCAACATCCCGGCCATCCCGTTCATGCATGCGCTCAATCGCGGATTACAGGATCGCCTCGATGACGGCCAATTCCACGCCCGCCTGCAGGAGAACCTCAGTCTCCTCGATCAGCTGGCGGAGGAGATGCTCGAATTCGCCCGCCGCGACGACCCCGCGCTCGCCGTAGCGGGCCTGGGCAGCCATCAGCCGAAGGGCTCCCCAGCCCTGCTGGAGGACGTCCTGTCCCTGCTGAGGACCATACCCGGACCTCCCGCGTCGGGGGTGCTCGCCGGGAAGGCATGAGGCCGGTGACGATATGCGCGCATGCCGTGCGGCCGCGATGGTGACAGGCGCTGGCACTTCTGCCGTGAAACCCGATGCCCTGCGCTGGAGCGGCCGCAGCTGGGGCGGGACCTGGCTGTTCAAGATCTGCGTCAGCCTGCTTCCGCTGGTCGGGTCCGGTGGCGCTTGGCTGATAAGCTTCGTCATCGCATCTGCCTTCAGCGTGATCGGCGGACGCAGCCAGTTCGGCATGGTTGATTATTGGCGGCGCATGCGTCCGCATTCCGGCGCCAGCATGCTCAGGCTGCTCGCCTTCCGCCACTTCGCATCTTTCGGGAGGATACTCTGCGACCGGCTGCTGGTCTACCGCCGCCCGCAGGATTACCACGTGACCGTCGAGGGTGGGGATCTCCTGCGAGACTTCCGCGTGAGGCGCCAGGGATGCATCCTGCTGTCCGCTCATCTAGGCAATTGGGAATTGGCGAGCTACTGGCTGAATGAGCTCACCGGCAATCTCGGTAACGTCCATGTGGTGATGGTTCGCGACGATCCGCAGTCGGTTCAGCGCTTCGTCGATACGCGCATGCGCGGAGGGCATACCAGGGTCATCGATCCGCATGACGGCCTCGGCGCCTCGTTGGCGATCACCTCGGCGCTCAACGCCGGCGACATGGTCTGCATGCTTGGCGATCGGGTACTCGGCGAACAGCCCTCGATCACGGCGCGATTCCTTAACGGGCAGGCGCAATTCCCCCTCGGCCCTTTTCAGACCGCGGCTATCACCGGAGTTCCCATCCTGGTCGGCTTCCTGATGAAGACCGGCAGGCGCAGTTATGTGATCCAGATCGAGGAGCCATGGCGCATACGGCTCCCTGAGCTGCGCAGCGATCGCCGTGCGGTGCTACAGGCAGCCGTGCAGCGGTGGGCGAACCGGCTCGAGATCCAGGTACGGCGCTTCCCGCAGCAATGGCACAATTTCTACAATTTCTGGCAGCGATAACGCTCGATCTTGAGTTCAGACGGGGCCCTGCGCTCTAAACCAGGCCATTGATCCAATCCAGGGCGACCCCTCACTGGCCATGGGAGCGCCCAATGCCACACTGGCGCTATGCATGATATCAACATTCGGCCCTTTTCTCCTCCCGGGACGGCGCCCACCTGGACGCGTCCACGACCCTTCCGAATTACCCACGTCGACCTCGAGATAAGCATCGATCTCGCAGAGCGGGTAGTCGCCGGCGAGGTCACCCATCAGGTCGAATTCATGCCGCATAGCGGCACCCTTCGCGTGGTGGAACTGGATCAGCATGAGCTCGAGATCAACGCGGTCGAGATCTCCGGCATGCCGGTGGCCTTTGGCCGGAGCCCGGGTCGCCTGGTGATCGAAGTCCCGGTGGACGCGGGGGTGTCATTCCCCGTGCGCATCTCGTTCACGGCGCGGCAGCCGGCGAAGGGCATGTACTTCATCGCCTCGGATGCGCGCATGGGGCGTGTGGCAATGGCATGGACGCAAGGGGCGATGGAGGATCACTCCCATTGGCTGCCATGCTTCGACAGCCCGAACAATCTGAGCACCTATCGCATAGGTTTGCGGCATCGTTCAGGGCTGCTCGCAGTCGCGAATGGCCTGTGCGTGCAGCGGGAGGAGCTCGGCGATGGCTGGAGCCGTACTGTCTATGAGCAGCGCAAGCCGCATGTGATCTATCTGCTCAATATCGCGGTCGGGGATTTCGTGGCCGTCCGCGATGACGGGGCGTCAGTCCCGCTGACCCATGTGCTGCCGCGCGGAAGCGAGCATTGCGCGAGCATGATGTTCCGCGCCACGCCTTTCGCCATCAGCTGGCTGGCGGATTATATCCGCATGCCTTTCGCATGGCCCTGCTACGGCCACGTCGTCGTGCACGGATTCATGTGGGGAGGCATGGAGAATGCCACTCTCACGACCATCACCGATCGCGGGCTGGTCGACGAATCGGTGGCGGCGGCCGAGGACGTCGACATCGACAGCCTGATCATTCACGAGCTCGTCCACCAGTGGTTCGGCGACCTCCTGACGATGAAGTCATGGTCGGATATCTGGCTCAATGAGAGCTTCGCCACCTACCTCGAGGCTCGCTGCACTGCGGCATGGAGGGTGCGCAGCCGCTCTACCAGATATGCCGACGAGCTGGCGCTTGAGCTGTGGGAAAACTTCCAGGTCTATCTCGAGGAGGATTCAGGCCGCTATCGGCGTCCACTGGTCACGAACCGCTATGTCGATGCCTATGAGCTCTTCGACCGCGTGGCCTACGAGAAGGGCAGTCTGGTGCTCCATGCACTGTGCCGCCATCTGGGCGAGGAGCGCTTCAGGGCAGCCTTGGCCCTCTATGCCGGCCGGCATGCCCATGATCTCGTCGAGACCGCGGATTTCCGCCAGGCCATCGAAGATGCGACCGGGGAGCCGCTCGACTGGTTCTTCGAGCAGTGGATCTATCGCGCTGGTCATCCTCGCATACGGGTATCCTGGATGCACGATCCTGCCCGCCGGCTGCTGGCGGTTGAAATCGAGCAGCTCCAGGCTGCCGGTGACCCCGAGCAGGTCTACCGACTCGCTACGGATATCGCATGGAGCGTGGATGGCGCAACCATGAGGAAGCGCATCGATATCGATCGCGCACGCACCACCATGGCCTACGACTGCCCCACGGCACCGAATTGGGTGGTGGTCGATCCTGAAGGCGATCTGCCGGTCGAATGGCTGGAGGTGGCAGAGCTCGGGGAGCTGCTTGCGCGCCTGCGTGATGCCCAACTGGCCGCTCCGGCCAGGGCGCGTGCGGCACGGTCTTGCGGAAAGCTCCATCCGACGCTCCAGTTGGTCGGGGCCATCAGTCAGGTGATGGCGGTCGAAGGCTTGCCCGAATTGGTCCTGCGGCAGTGCATCGCAGCCCTCGGCTCGTTGCGTGGTGAGCCGGCTCGCGATGCCTTGCTGCGGGCCTGGCCTGGCATCACGCAGCCCAGGATAAGGCGATCGCTGGCGAAGGCTCTTTCGGCCTTCCGTTACGACTACGTGCTTGCCGTCAGCCTGGCGGCGCTGGCGGAAGCGGAACCGAGCCTGCTCACCGCAGGTGAGCTCTGGGCTGCGCGTGGTGCCATCGAATGCCCAGGTGCAACGCCTTTGCTGCGGGCGCAGCTCAGGCGTCCGAGCTGGAATCAGCGCTTGCGCCAGGCTGTCCTCAGGGGGCTAGGCGATAGTGGCGAGCCTGCCGCCATCGATGAGATCCTCCATCTCCTGGCCGATGCCACCCAGCCTGAACTCGTCACTGCCGCTGCACTGGCGGGCGCGGCAGTGATCGGCGCCCGCCATCTGGTCGCCCGAGCACGCATCCGACGCGCCATTGAGCCGCATCTCGATGCTGACTCGCTGATGGTGCGTTCGGCGGCGGCGCGGGCGCTCGGTCAGCTGATGGACACCGATGCCGGCGCGGCCCTGTCCGCGCGCCTTGCCCGGGAGAGCTTCGGCAACGTCAGGAGGGTCTTCAGGGAGGCGCTCGAGAGGCTCGATGGTGCCACGGCAGCGACGACCGCCGTGGCCGCGCTGTCCAAGAAGATCGACGAGCTCGAGCAGGCCCGGAGATCGTTCGAGGCCAAGCTCGATGCGATGGAGAAGCGCTTGCGGGAACCGCCTGCGAAGGGCGCATCCAAGACCCGACCCGCGAAGTCCAAGCCTCGGCCCGCCAAGGCCAGGCCCCGGCGCTGATGCAATCGCCGGGGGCAGGCGGATGAGTTGCGGTTGCAGATGGTGGAGTGCCGCCTATCAGGCGGCCATGACCGTCACAGGTCGTTGTCGCGATCCTGGCGAGGGGGCTGGATGAGCGAGGCCGGCAGGATCTTCTGCTTGGACAGGTGCGCTATGCTGGGATCGGCATCGCTGACCCGGCCGCTAATGAACTGCTGCACCCAGGCATTCTCGCTGCGCTCGATCTGCTCAGGGCTGCCTTCGGCGATGATCCGACCCTGGTCGAGCATGATGATGCGGTCGGCGACGGTGAAGGCGGTGCGCATGTCATGGGTGACCACCACCGAGGAGACACCGAGTTTGCGCCTCAGACGCAGTATGATGCGATTGATGACATCAGTCGTCAGCGGATCGAGGCCGGTGGTCGGCTCGTCGTAGAGGATGAGCCGCGGATGACCGATGATCGCCCGCGCCAGTCCGACCCTCTTCTGCATGCCGCCGGAAAGCTCGGAGGGGACCTTGTCGATGGCCTCATCGAGTCCGACCATGGTGAGGCGGTCGAGAACTTGCTGGCGGATCTCATCTAGCGGTATTCGCTGCTGGAAGAGCTGGAAGCCGACATTCTCCATCACGGTCAGGGAATCGAAGAGCGCGGCCCCTTGGAACACATAGCCAATGCCGCTGCGGGCCTTGAGGCGGGCATGCTCATCGAGCTTGTGCAGATTCGTGCCGAACACTTTGACCTCGCCCTTGTCGGGATCCAGCAGGGCGATGATGGTCTTGAGCAGGACGCTCTTGCCAGTTCCCGAGCGACCAAGTATCGCGACCGTCTCGCCCACATTCACGGTCAGGCTCACGCCATCGAGCACGCGCAGGGTGCCGAACGACTTGTAGATATCATCGACCTGGATCGCGGGTTCACTCACGAACGGGGATGGTATGCACGATGGGCAAAAGTCATCCCCGCGCCGGCCCTCGACATGGCGGATGCAGGCTGGGTCAAGTCCACCTCGGCCAATCAGCGCAAGGGCCCGTGGGTCTGCCTGAGGAATGCGATCAGACCCTCGCCTCGGGCATTGAGGCTCGGGGCGAGCATGGTCAGCACCGGATGACCGGCATTCAATAGCGAGGCGTCGCAGCGATCAGAGGGGGTGGTGGCAACCCATTCACCGTGCAGTCGCCAGGCGATGCGCTCCTTGGCGTCGCGCACCGGCTGATAGGTCTCCTTGAAGCCCGAATGGCCGTGCTGCGCCAGTCGCGGCTCGCTCCAGGTCGATGCCGGACCGGCCGGGAGGTTGATGTTGAGCACGTGCCCATGGAGATCGGGCTTGCCCAGCAGTCGCTTGATCCATCCGGCTGCGAATTCGGCGGCATCATCGAAGCCTTCTCCACCCTTGTTCCGGCTCACCGCCACCGCCGGGAATCCCATCACCGCGGCCTCCATGGCGGCACCGACCGTGCCGCTGTAGAACAGGCTGCGACCGACGTTCGGCCCATCATTGATCCCGGATACCACCAGTTCAGGTGGTTCGTGGCAGAGGACATTGAGGGCGATTTTGGTGCAGTCGGTGGGCGTGCCGTCGACCGCGAAGCCGAAGAAGCCGCCATCGAGCCGTGACGAGATGCTGAGGTGGCGATCGAGGGTTATCGCATGGCTCAGACCGGAGCGTTCGGTGGCGGGGGCGACTGCAAGCACCGGACGGTTGCATTGCCGCCGGATGGCTCGGTAGAGCGCTCTCAGCCCAGGGGCGGAGATGCCATCATCGTTGATCAGCAGGATCACCTTGCCCCCGCACGGGCCGGATCCGCTCCAGTGCCGGATTTGGCATGGTCCAGGACGGCTCGGCCTGGAGACCTGCTCATTCCTTGGCCTCGTCTTCCCCGATCTTGATGCCGTAGCTCTCGAGCTTGCGGTAGAGCGTCTTGAGCCCGATCTGCAGCTGCCTGGCGGCCTTCGACTTGTTGCCGCCGCAATGGGCGAGAGTGGCGAGGATAAGCCGCTTCTCGACCTCATCGACGGGAAGTCCGACAAGCAGTCGGATCGCCTCATCGGCGGTCGGAGCTGGTCGGGAGGGGTAGTCCCCGGCATAGGAGGGTGGGGCCCCTGCGCTGCCGTTGCCGCTCGCGAATGCCGGCGCCCGGGCGGCAGGATCCGCCTCGAAACCCTCGGCCTCGAGGATTCGGCTCTGCGACAGCACGTAGACCTTCTCGATGGTGTTCTCGAGCTCGCGGACGTTG
Source organism: Planctomycetota bacterium (assembly GCA_003136555.1). Taxonomy (GTDB): domain Bacteria; phylum Planctomycetota; class UBA11346; order UBA11346; family UBA11346; genus BOG-1363. The sequence goes on from PLEW01000138.1 coordinate 13,154, forward strand.
CCTGGCCAATCCTGCCTTCGGAGCGATTGCACCAGACCTTCGGAGAACTCCTTGGCCTGATGATGCCTGCGATTGAGTCGATCGAGGAAGGATTTGGCGAGCAGCTGTATGTCCTCGCGGCGTTCGCGCAGAGGGGGCACATGGATGTTCACGACGTTGAGCCTGAAGTAGAGATCCATGCGGAAGCGGTTGTTCAGCACTTCATTCTTGAGATTGCGGTTGGTGGCGCAGATCAGCCGCACATCGGCGCTAAGGGGGACATTGCCGCCCACCCGATGGAAGGTGCCATCCTGGAGCACGCGCAGCAGCTTGACCTGGCTGTCGAGCGGCATCTCGCCGATCTCGTCGAGAAAGAGGGTGCCGGTATCGGCGGTCTCGAACCTGCCCTTCTTCTGCTGGACGGCGCCGGTGAAGGCGCCGCGCTCGTGGCCGAACAGCTCGCTCTCCAGCAGTTCGCGTGGGATTGCCGCGGTATTTATCTTCACATAGGGGCGCCCGGCGCGATTCGAGAGGGCGTGCACCGCGTCGGCGACGAGCTCCTTGCCTGTTCCGCTCTCGCCCTCGATCAGGACGCTGGCATCGCTGGCGGCCACCTGCTTGATCAGCGATTTGACGTGGCGGATCGCCAGGCTGGTGCCAACGATGCGGTCGAGCGCCTCGTCATAGCCGAGCTCGCGGCGCAATGCCTTGTTCTCGCGATTCGCCGCCGCCAGCCGGACAGCGCTCTCGATCGTCGCCTTCAGCCGAGCGAGATCGACCGGCTTGGTCAGGTAATTGAACGCGCCTTGCTTGATCGACGCCACCGCCGTGTCCTCATTGCCGTGCCCTGTGACCAGTATCCAGGGAATGGGCCCGTACTTCTCATGTGCCAGCTCCATCGTCGCCAGGCCATCAAGATTTGGCAGCTTGAGATCGCAGAGCACGGCGTCGACCACGGCTGCGCTCATCTTGGCGAGGCCCTCCTCCCCGCTGCTGGCCTTGAGGACGGTATGGCCCTCGCCCTGCAGGACATCTGCATAGGTGTCGCGGTTTCCGGCATTGTCGTCGATGATGAGAATGTTTGGCATTGGCTTAGGATTCCGGCGTCCGGCGTCCGGAATCCGGCAGCTGACGTTGGGACGCGCGCTTGCGTGTCCGAGCAGGTGGTGGTGAGGAGGAACGTCTGAGGGAACCGTGGCCGGTTTCGAGCGCTTTCTCGTCGTCGCAGCGCACGTGCGACTCGACAGTCGGCAAGGGAAGCTCGGTGCGCGCCTTGGCTGGCCCCAGGGTGGTCGGGAACTCGAGGGTGAAGCTGACCCCTTGCGTGGGGTCCGAGCTCGCCGTCACGGTGCCATGATGGAGTTCGACGAGGCGCCTGACGATTGCCAGCCCGAGGCCGGTTCCCTCCTCTTTGCTGCTGACGAAAGGCTCGAAGAGGTGGGCGGCGACCCTCTCGGCGAAGGGCGGGCCATTATTGGCGATCACCACCCGCACGGTGCCCGTGCCTGCCCTGGTGATGACCAGAAGCTTGCGGGTGCTCATTTCATGGGCGAGGGGGCGATCGAGGAGCGCCTCGCGCGCATTGCTGATCAGATTGAGGAAGATCGAACGCAGATGGTGGATATCGGCGGGAAGCATTGCCAGGGCATCATCGGGATGGAATGACACATGGATCTTCGCCTGCTCAAGGAGATCCGCCTGCTCCTCGAGCAGTTCCGACAGCAGGTTGTTGAGGTCGACCGCATCGGGGTCGGGACGGCCAGGACGAGCGAAGCTGAGGAAGGATTGCACGATGGACTGCAGGGATCGCGCGCTGTCGAGGATGCGTTTGAGCCTCTTGTCCTGCAATCCGCGCTCGCCCATCGGCAAAGATGGGGAAGAGGCATTCAGCAGGAGTTCGGCATTGAGGGTGATCACTCCGATCGGGTTCTTGAGCTCATGGACGAGATCTCCGGCCACCTGGCCAAGCTCAGCCAAGCGATCGCGTTCTGCAGACGCGACCTGGGTTGACCCGCTGCCCTGTCCATTGCCGTTGTCGGTCATCGGCGCAGCACGGCGCCGGCCTTGCCGGTCGCCTTCTTGAATGCCTGCTCGAGTTCCTTCAAGCGGCGGCGGATGAGGGTGATCTGCGCAGGTGTCAAGTGGTCGACGAAGACTTTCCCGTCGAGATGATCGAGTTCATGCTGAACGACGATGCCGAGGAAGTCGCCCGCCTCGACATCCAGGCTGATCCGCTGTTCGGCGCCCCATTCGTTGAAAGCGACGATGTCGAAGCGATTGTGGCGTTCCACCTTTGCATAGATTGCAGGGAAGCTCAGGCAGCCCTCCTCATAGGACGTCTGGCCGACCGGGAACTCCAGGCGGGGGTTGATCCAGACGCGCCGGTCGCTCTTCCCCTCCTCGCGCCGCAGATGGTCGGTGATGAAGATGCGCTTGGAGACGGAGACCTGTGGAGCAGCGAGTCCGATGCCCTTATGTTCGACCATGCACTCGAACAAACGGGCGCAGAAATCCCGTAGCGCGTCATCGAAGACCTCGACCTCGGCCGCTCGCTTGCGCAGGACCGGGTGGGGATAGTGGATAAGCTCGAGCTGCTCCGGGTAGAGGCTGTGCGGGTGATGGCTCATGGAGCGGACTGTATTCATGGGCTTGCCCTGCGGCTGTTCTGGTCGGGCGCATGCCCGCTGTGGATAGGGTCTAAAGGGACCCCGGCTCCTCCTGGCATCATTGTGCCCGCGCCGTGAACAGTCCCGGAGTCGCGGGGGGATGATGGCGCTCGCGAGGCCCGATGCTCGGTCAATGATGCGGTTGGTGGCATGTTGGGGTCCGGGCTCTTGAGCGCAGGCACGCAATCCTATGCTAAGGAGACGCAGCCGCAAGCGCGGCTGAGCCTTTTCGACACAATATTCACGCAATAGGGCACCACCATGGTAGATCTGAGTCGACATCTGGCGCGCATCAAGCAGGCCATTGAGCGTCGCAATTGGGAACTCGCCTTGACCATCTGCGAGGAGTGCCTGGATGTAGATCCGGCGAATCTGGAGATTTACCGCAGCCTCCTTGATGCAGCCCGTCGACGGGCCAAGGAGAGCGACAAGAAGGGCATGTTCTCCGGCGTCAGCGCTCCGAGCTTCACGCGCGATCCGCACAAATTGCTGCTGGTGGCGATGAAGAAGGTCGCGGCGACTCCGGATGCCAAGACCCTAGCGGCGGCCGGAGATGCTGCGCGGGCGGTGTACAAGGCGGGAGCCAAGCCGCTGATCGACATCGCCATATACCTCTATGAGGAAATGGTCGGCACCGGCCTCTTCAACGCCGATGTGCTGTGGAACCTCGGCCATCTGTATTTCGAGCGCTTCCAAGACAAGAAGGAGCCGGCGAACCTCGAGTCGGCGCTCAAGACCATGGCCAAACTCGAGGCTGCGATGCCAAGCCACCCGGAGGCAGGCCGCACGCTCAAGAATTGGGAGGCGCGCAAATCGATGGAGCGGCGCAATCAGAGCACGGCCAACGGCGACTACCGCTCCCAGCTGTCCAGCGATGCTGCCGCGCGCCGTGCCGATATCATGAACCGCATCGTCCGCACTCCCGAAGATGCCGCAGAGGTGCTGCGCTTCATCGAGGAGGACCTCAAGACCACCACCACGGACAAGACGCTGTGGGTCAAGCGTGGCGAAATCTACAAGCGCATCGGCAACCTCGCCCAGATCCGCACGGCCTTCGCTGAGGCGCGCAGCGCCTTCAGCGAGGCGCGTACGTCGTTCGAACAGGGGCAGAAGCTCGATGAGCACGATTTCACCATCAGCATGCGCCTGAGCGATCTCGCCATGGAGGAGCGCAAGAATCGCATTGCCGAGATCGAGGCGGCAGGCCAGGACGCTTCGGCGCTCAAGCAGGAATCGCTCCAGTTCGCCATCGCCGAGTTTCGCAAGCGGGTCGAACGCCAGCCGACCGATATGGGTCACAAGTACAATCTCGGGCTGAAGTTGCTGGAATCCGGGCAGATAGAGGCGGCAGCCGGCGAATTCCAGCGCACTGTCGCTGATCCGCGCTATAGGCTCAATTCGCACAAATACATGGGCTTCTGTTTCGGTAAGAAAAATATGCTTGATCTTGCCGTAAAAAACTATACTTCCTACCTCTCGCTCGTCGAGGACAACCTGTCGGATGGGGCCAAGGAGGTCCGCTACCTCCGGGCGCGGCAGCTGGAAGACCTCGGAAAACGGGACGAAGCGATGGCAGACTACTCCCAGCTCGTCGAAATCGATCTGGGATACAAGGATGCCGCCGNNCCCGCCTCGACAAGCTGCGTTCCAACAGCTGATCAACCGGTCAGCCTCTTTTCACCGTGGTGGGCAACCGCCAATAACCTGCATCGTCATCGGATATAGAGAATGCCCCATAACCTGAGCGCCAAGAAGCGGCTCCGCCAGAACGAAGTGCGCCGCCTGCGAAACAAATCGCGAGTGAGCGAACTCAAAACCGTCCGTAAGAAGCTGCTGAGGGCCATCAACGACGGGCAAAAGCAGGAGGCCGAGACCCTCTACAGGGAGCTCAGCAAGCGCCTCGACCAGGCGGCGAGCATCCGCACCATCCACAAGAACAGCGCGGCGCGCACCAAGGCGCGCATTGCATTGAAAATCAAGGCCCTCGTCCCCAAGCCTGCGTCTCCCTGACGCGAGGTTTGGCGCGCGAGCGCTGTACAGTCCGGACGATAACGTCCGTGCGTTCGGGGCCACGCCTCCACGGCCCCCCGCTACGCCGACTCTGGGCATGCTGCCCGGCTGATCGAGCATCGCGGTCCAAGAACTTCCAGGAGCATCAGCATGTCCGTCAATACCTATGAGGTGACCATTCTCGTTCGCGCCGCCGCTGCGCGCGCCGATTTCGAGGGCACCCTGTCTGCCGTTCGCGCCACTTACGAGGTCGAAGGCGCCAAGTTCACCGAGCTCGACAAGTGGGACGAACGCAAGCTCGCCTATCCGATCGATGGCGAGGTCAGCGCCCTCTACTTGAATGGCTATTTCACTGCCGATCCCTTGGCGATCGATAAGATCGAGCGCCGCGCGCAGCTCGGCGAGGTGATCCTTCGCCAGTTGATCATCGCCCGTCCCGGCAAGGATATGGAGCGTATCCGCGAACAGCGCGTCAAGCAGGCAGCAGCTGCGGCCGCAGCTGCTNNGCTCTCGCTCAATCGGGTGATGCTGGCCGGTAATCTCACCCGCGATCCGCAGGTGCGTTTCCTTGCCAGCGAGAAGGCCGTCGCCGAATTCGGCTTGGCGATCAATCGTCGATACAAGGACAAGGACGGCCAGTCCAAGGATGAGGTCACGTTCGTCGAGATCGAGGCTTGGGGTCGTACTGCCGAACTGGTCGGACAGTACCTTACCAAGGGACGCGCCTGCTATGTCGAGGGCCGGCTGAAGTTTGACAGCTGGGAGGACAAGGAAGGCCAGAAGCGCTCCAAGCTCAAGGTCGTCGCCGATACCGTGCAATTCCTCGATTCCCGCGCCCCTGGCGAGCGCAGTGCCAGCGAGGGTGCAGAGCCATCGGGGCCATCCAAGGCAGCTGCCGCGCCGGCCTCGGCTTCCGCGGGCGGTCCTGCCCCCAGCCCGGTGGCCGACGACGAGCCACCGTTCTAATCTACCACCAAACCACAACTCCTCTTCCAGGTACCCAAGCGAGATCATCATGAGACTGTCCAGCCCCCGCGGCAAATTCGGCGACAAGAAGCGCAAGAAGTCACGCGCAAAGCGCGCTGAAGCTCCTAAGTTCTGCCGGTTCGAGAAGGATGGCATCTTCGAAGTCGATTACCGCGACATCAGCACGCTCGGTCGATATGTATCGGCTCAAGGCAAGATCACCTCCCGCAAGCGCAACGGCTGCACGGCCTTTTATCAGCGACAGCTGAATCTCGCCGTCAAGCGTGCCCGTTTTCTTGCCCTTCTGCCCTACGTGGGCGAGTAAGGAACACCTCCCATGGCACGCCGCAAAGAAGTTCTACTCGTACAAGACGTCCTCAAGCTGGGCAATATGGGGGACATGGTCCGCGTCTCCCCCGGATTTGCCCGGAACTACCTGTTTCCCTATGGCATCGCCATCCCGGCGGATGGCGCCGCCAAGCGCCAGATTGACGTCCTTCGCGAGAAGGCCGCCAAGTCCGAGGCTGAGCGTGAAGTCAAGGCGCTCGCGCTGAAGAAGACCATGGAGGGTCTGTCGATACAGATCGCCGCCAGGGTCGCGCACGATGACGAGCTGTTCGGCTCGATCGGGACCAAGGATATCGTCACCGCGCTGGCCAAGAGCGGGATCGATGTGGATGGCAAGCAGGTCCATCTCAACGATAAGCTCAAGAAGCTCGGCAAGTACCAGATCGAGCTCAAGCTCCATCGCAACGTTGCGGTCCAGATCACCCTCGAGGTGATCAACAGCGATCCGAATGCGCCGACGCTAGCCGAGACCATCGCCGCAGCCACCAACGCTGCGACTGAAAAGGCTGCCGAGAAGAGCGCAGAGAAGGCAGAGAAGACGGCAGAGAAGCCCGCCGGCAAGGCGGGCAAGAAGGATGAAGCCGCGACATCGGGCGCTTCCGTGAAGTCGCCCCTGAAGAAGGGCGAAGCCCCAGTGGCTAAGGCCGATGCATCTGCGCCCAAGAAGGGCGCCACCACCACCAAGGCCTGAGCCTTGGTCAACCTCCGACGAATGTGAAGGAATCAAGGTCATGAAAGAAGGAATCCATCCCGCTGTGCGCAAGGTGGTCTTCCAGGACACCGTCACCGGTGCCCAGTACATCGCGATCAGCTCATCCAAGACAGAGCAGACCGTGACGGTCGACGGCCAGGAATACCCACTGGTCAAGGTCGACGTCTCGAGCGCGAGCCATCCGTTCTACACCGGCAACCAGCGCATCTTGGACACCGCTGGCCGGGTCGAGAAGTTCGGCAACCGCTATGGCACGGCTGGCAGCATCAGCAGCATGCTGAAGAAGAAGCCGTAGCTACCGGTCGGCGATCTCGGGTGAACCCGCTGGGTTTCCAGTGGGTTCACCTTTTTTTGTTGCCTCCCTCGTCGATCCGACCGCGGTGATTGGCGGTGCATCATCATGCCTGATCTGCGATCATGCCTAACCGGGCTGCATGCCCGATACCAGCGACTCACTGAGCAGCTCGGTGATGCAGCGATCATCGGCACGCGTACCTACCAGGAGGTCGTCAAGGAGCACGCGCGGCTCGGACGACTCATGAAGCCATATGAGGCCCTGTGCAAGGCCGAGCACGACGCGCAAGCGGCGGAGCAGCTCATGTCGGATCCCGACATGCGGGAGATGGCGCGCGAAGAACGCGAGTCGAATGCGAGGCGCGCTGCCGAGCTCATGGATGAGATCAAGGGGCTGCTGGTCAGCGCCGATGCCACCGGTGGCCGGGATGCCATCCTGGAGCTCCGCGCAGGCACCGGAGGCGATGAGGCGGCCCTCTTCGTCGGCGATCTCGCGCGCATGTACAGCCAGTGGTGCCAACGGCACGCACTCAAGATCGAGGTGCTCTCGGCGAGCGAAGGTGAGAAGGGCGGTTTCAAGGAGGTCATCTTCAACGTCCGCGGGACCTCGCCCATCGCAGGTGGGCCTTTCGCCCTGCTCCGCTACGAATCGGGAGGCCATCGCGTCCAGCGCGTCCCGGAGACCGAGGCGCAGGGCCGCGTGCACACCTCGGCAGCGACCGTGGCGGTGATGCCGGAGGCAGAGGAGGCCGATGTCACCATCAGGCCCGACGATCTCGAGATCACCACCTTCAGGGCTGGCGGCGCCGGCGGTCAGAATGTCAACAAGACGGAATCCGCCGTGCGGATCGTGCACAAGCCCAGCGGTGTTGTGGTGGCATGCCAGGAGGAGCGCAGCCAGATGGCGAACAAGGACAAGGCGCTCAAGTGGCTGCGGACGCGCCTCTATGATGCAGAGCGCCAGCGTTTGGAGCGTGAGCGGGCGGCATTCCGCAAGGAGCAGGTCGGCAGCGGCGATCGTTCCGACCGCATCCGCACCTATAATTTCCCCCAGAACCGCATTACCGATCACCGCATCAATTTTACCGGTTACAGCCTCGATCGCTACATCGATGGCGATTGCGACGAATTGTGGCGCGCCATGGTCGACCGGGAGAAGGCCAAGGTCCTGGAGCATTGGGATGGCACCTTCTAGAAGGGTGGACGTCTCCCCCCGACGGTGTTCAGGTCCGGGCCCTTCGCGACTTGGCAAATGGGGAATGCCGTATAATGGCAGTGAAAGGAATCGCCAATGATCAGGACCATACCCGCTTCGGATCGGCATTATGCCGATCATGGCTGGCTCAAGACGAGATGGCTCTTCTCGTTCGGGGAGTACTACGATCCGGCCAACCTCTCATTCGGTTCGCTGCGGGTCTTCAACGATGATGTCGTCATTCCGGGAAGCGGGTTTGGCATGCATGGCCATCGCGACATGGAGATCNNATCACCCATCAGGACAGCATGGGGAACAAGGAGGTGATCGCAGCTGGAGAGGTCCAGCGCATGTCCGCCGGCACTGGCATCATGCACTCTGAGTACAACCATGGGCAGGAGCCGGTCCATCTCTATCAGGTCTGGTTCCCACCGCGCCAGCCCGGCGGCAAGCCGAGCTACCAGCAGCGGAGCTTCACCGCGGCGCGCAAGGGGAACGGGCTCGTGCATGTGGTCTCCGGCTTCGGCCATCCCGGTTCCCTGGAGATCAACAGCGATTCCGCCATGTCGGTAGCTGATCTGGAGGCGGGCAAGGAGATCACCATTCCGGTGCGCACAGGAGGTGGGATCTTCATCTATGTCACCTCGGGCTCCCTCACCGCCAATGGTGCGCAGCTCGCCGAGGGGGATCAGGCCCGCATCCAGGAGGAGAGCGAGGTCACGCTGCGAGCTATCGGCGCTGCGAGCCTGGTCATCATCGAGGTGACCGACGTCGCAGGGCCCGGATAGACCGCGCTGATGGATGGCAGAGCCGCAGCAGGCCTGCGCCAGCCGGCCCATGCCAGGTCCCGAAGGGGGGGACGCGAGAGCGCTGCCGCCGCATCCCGCGAGACCCGCCGCAGCGCCCATGCGCCTTGGCGCGCCCCCTAGCCTATGATAAGAGCCCTTATCGAAGCCAGCTGGGCATCACGCCGGGCTGCCGTATCGGCCTCGAGANNCGGCGCGGACATTGCACCACCAGTCGGCAAAGCGGACCGTGACGCCATCCAGTTCGCTGACCGTACCTCCGGGGAGGTGTCGGAGCTTCTCCAGCACCACTCCCGCATCGGCAACCTTGAAGTTGATCTCGCCGGTATGGAAGTACTTCTGCAACGGAGTGATCAGCGAGCTGAGGTTGGCTGCCCCAGAGATGATGTTGGCGAGGATGAGGAAGGCGTAGAGGCCTGAATCGGCCCCGTAGAAGTCGCGGAAGTAGTAATGGCCCGAGAGTTCGCCGGCGAAGGCGGCATGGTGCTCCTTCATCGTCGCCTTGATGAAGCTGTGCCCAACCCGGGTTTCGATGGGGGTGCCCCCGAGGCTGGAGATGTACTCCGGGACCACTTTCGAGCTGCGCAGGTCGTAGGCCACCGTCGCCTTGGGCTCCAGGGCGAGGTAGTACTTGGCGAGCAGCGCGGTGGTCAGGTCGCAGGTGACGATCTGGCCGCGTTCGTCGACCAGGGCGCAGCGATCTCCATCGCCATCGAATCCAGCCCCGAAATCGGCCTTTTCCGAACGTACACGAGCCTGTAAATCCTTGAGGTTCTCGGCCTTGAGGGGGTTTGCCTCATGCACCGGGAAGCGGCCATCAGGATCGAAATTCATCGGGATGATGCGTAGATTGGTGAGTTTGGGCAGCAGGTGCTGGAACATCGTGCCGATGATGCCATTGCCGCCGTCGACGACCACCGTCAGGGGGCGCGTCGGGGCAGGGAGCTTGGCCAGGTAGCTGGCGTAGGCATCGATGGTGATCGCCTCGTCGATGCGGCCTCCCGGATGGAACTCCAGGCGGGCGGAGCGGGCGATGGCTTCGATCTCCTCCATGCCACTGCCTGCCCCGATCGGCTTGAATCCCGGACCAGTGATCTTGATGCCGCCATAGGCAGCGGGATTGTGGCTGGCAGTGATCTGAGCTCCCCCGGCGGTATCGAGGAGGTGCATGGCGAAGGTGACGCCCGGCGTCGAAAGCATGCCCACGTCGACTACCTGCACCCCGGCATCGACCAGGCCCTTGATGAAGGCCTGCTTCAGAGTCGGTCCGGATACCCGCATGTCGCGGCCGACGGTATAGCGCTTGCCAGTCAGCCTGAGGACCTGGGCGGTGGCATTGCCCGTCTGGTAGGCCAGGGACTCATTGAGCTCCTGAGGGTAGAGGCCGCGGATGTCATATGCTTTGAAGGGATCGGGCATGATGGTTCTCGCTTGAGGTCGACGCAGTCTAGGCATGGAAGGCTAGGCAGGGCCGAGTCCGAGCCAAGGGGGGTATCCCAGCCTCCCTTACCACTAGCCACACGCCCATGCTCTTCTACCCTTTCCCGACCATGACCGCGACCTTTCGCATAGACGTGCGGCCCATCACCCCCGCAGCCGACCTCCACCTGCATCACGAAGCCGAACTGCTCGGCCTAGGTCATCTCAGGGACATCCGGCGAAGCCGGTACTACCTCGTGCGTGGCGAACTCGATGACGCCTCGGCGCAGAGGCTCGCCTCGACGCTCCTGTGCGACCCCATCATCGAGCGCGCCACCCTGGAAGCCCCCGCTGCCGGTGACCGACGGGTCATAGAAGTCCAGCGCAAGATGGGCGTCATGGATCCGGTCGAGGCTTCGGTCATCAAAGGTGCCGCCGATCTGGGCATCGTGCTCCACCTGGTCCGTGTCGGTACGCGCGTCGAGATCGAGAGCGCAGAGGCCGCCGAGCTCGAGAAGTTCGCCTGGAAGGCGCTCGCCAACCAGGCGATCGAGGAGGCGGACATCGACCCGTCAGAGCCGATCAGGCTGCGTCAGCCCGGTGGTGGCCATGTCCATGAACGTGCAGTCGTAGAGATCGATGCCCTGGATGACAGCGGCCTGATGGAACTCTCGGTCAAGGGCACATTGAGCCTGACAATAGACGAGATGCGCGCTATCAAGAGGTATTTCCGCGCGGCCAAGCGCAATCCGACTGATGTCGAGCTCGAGAGCATCGCGCAGACCTGGTCGGAGCACTGCGTGCACAAGACGCTGAAGGGGCTGGTCGAGTACCGGGGCCCGGTTGGCGAGGGCGTCAAGCAGGAAAGGGTGCTCATCGACAATCTGCTCAAGAGCACCATCGCTCGGGCGACACGCGAGTTGGCTGCGCCGTGGTGCCTGTCCGTCTTCGTCGACAACTCGGGAGTCATCGACTACGACGGCAAGACCGGCGTCTGCATCAAGGTCGAGACGCATAATCGGCCTTCGGCGATCGAGCCCTATGGCGGTGCTAACACCGGACTGGGCGGGGTGGTGCGCGATATCATGGGTACGGGTGTTGGCGCGAAGCCGATCTTCAATACCGATGTCTTCTGCTTCGGGCCGCTCGATGCGGATGCAGCCCTCCTCCCTCCAGGAACCATCCATCCGCGCCGGCTGATGCGTGGCGTGGTCTCGGGGGTGCGGGATTACGGCAATCGCATGGGCATCCCGACGGTCAACGGCGCGATCCGCTTCGATCCCCGCTATGTTGGCAATCCCCTGGTCTTCTGCGGTACCGCCGGACTGATCCCGAAGAAGCATATCGGCAAGGCGGCACGGATCGGCGACCATGTGCTGGTGATTGGCGGACGCACGGGGCGCGATGGCATCCACGGGGCGACCTTCTCATCCGCCGAACTGCATGACAAATCCGAAGTGGTCAGCAGCGGCGCAGTGCAGATCGGCAATGCAATCGAGGAGAAGAAGGTCCTCGATTGCCTGATCCAGGTGCGTGATGCCGGGCTCTTCACTGCCCTGACCGATTGCGGCGCGGGCGGGCTGTCGTCGGCGTGTGGCGAGATGGCGGCCGAGCATGGTTGCCGCGTCCACCTCGATCGTGTGCCGCTCAAATACGATGGCCTGAGCTACACCGAGATCTGGATCAGCGAATCGCAGGAACGCATGGTGGCCAGCGTTTCGCCAGGCAAGTTGCAGAAGGCATTGGCGATATTCGCCAGCGAAGGGGTCGAAGCGACCGATATCGGCGAGATCACCGGCACTGGCCGCCTTGAGCTGCTCTACCAGGGGACGCAGGTCGCGGATATCGGCATGGCATTCCTGCACGATGGCGTGCCTCGCCTCAAGCGGGCAGCGCGATTCACCAGGCCCATCGAGGTCCCGGCCAGCTATGCCATGGACACCGATCTGGGGAAGGTCCTCACCCGCATCCTGGCAAGGCCCAATGTCGCGAGCAAGGAATGGGTGATCCGTCAATACGATCACGAAGTGCAGGCAGGTTCGATCGTGAAGCCGCTGGTCGGTGTCGCCCATGATGGTCCCAGCGATGCGGCGGTGGTGGCACCCCGGCCGGGGGAGCATCGTGGGGTCGCAGTGGCATGCGGGTTGAATACCAATTTCGGCGATGTCGATGCCTATCATGCCGCGGCCTCCGGCATCGAGGAGGCCCTGCGCAACCTCGTGTGCGTCGGTGCACCCATCGATCGGGTTGCGATCCTGGACAACTTCAGCTGGGCGAAATGCACCGATCCTGAGGTCTTCGGAGCTCTGGTCCGCGCCTGCCAGGCGTGCTATGATTTCGCCATGTATTACCGGACTCCGTTCATCTCAGGCAAGGACAGCCTCTCGAATGAATTCACCTTCCATGGCAAGACCATCAAGATCCCCCATACGCTGCTGATCACGGCGATGACCGTGGTGCCGGATGTCCGCCGTTCGCTGACCATGGACGCGAAGCGGGCAGGAGATGCGGTGATCATCGTCGGTCTTACCCGCGATGAACTGGGCGGGAGCGAATATCTCCTGGAGCGCGGGGGCAGCGGTGGAAGCATCCCCAAGGTCGATAAGTCGCTCTCACGGCCGATGCTCCAGGCAGTTGCCGCCTGCTGCGCCGCCGGCGTGGTCTCGGCTGCCCATGACTGCTCGGATGGTGGCCTTGCCGTGACCCTGGCGGAGATGGCCTTCGCCGGCGCTTTGGGCATGGTGATCGATGCCGAGGCCATTCCGCGTGAAGGTGTGACGGTCTTGGATCGCGCCTTGTTCAGCGAGTCGCAGAGTCGGATCGTCCTCACCGTGCCAGCGGCCCAGGTGGAGCAGGCCCATCGCCTGCTCGCAGGAGTGGCCCACGCCACGCTTGGGGTGGTGACCGAATCGCCGCGTCTGGAGATCTCCGGGTTAGGGGGAACGCTGTCAGCCGATCTTGCGGAACTCAAAGCAGCCTGGCAGGGGGCGCTGGCAGTAATGGAGGGGTGATGGGACTCATAAGGATAATCAATGCAATGACTTGCATATGATTGTGCGTCGTCGCGGCCATCAAGGTCAGAGGGTTGCAGGTTGACGTCCGTTTCGATACTGCGCGTGCCATGTCCATCGCCTTGTACCTGATCGCAGCCCTAATCCTGCTGCTGTTGAACGCCTTTTTCGTCTTGGCCGAATTCGCGGCGGTCAGCATCCGTGCTTCGCGCCTGGAAGAACTCGTCCAACAGGGCCGGCGTGGGGCGAAGATCGCCCAGCATGTGCATGCCCATCTGGACGAATACCTGTCGATGTGCCAGGTCGGGATCACATTCGCCTCAATCGCCCTGGGCTTCGTCGGGGAGCGCGTCGCCGCTGACCTGATCATGCCCCTGTTCAGCGGCGCAGGCGGCTATTCGACCCTCGTCGCACATGGCATCGCCACCACCCTGATGGCGGTGCTGGTGTCATTTCTCCATATCCTGCTCGGTGAGCAGGTGCCGAAGCTGATCGCCATACGCATTGCCGATAGCGCCGCCGTTTTCACCGCCCAGCCCCTGCGCTGGTGGCGCTATGTGTTCTTCGCTCCGCTGTGGCTGCTCAGCCGGCTCTCGTCACTGATCCTGCGGCTCTTCGGCTTCAAGGGGAAGGCGGAACGGGAGCAGCATAGCGAGGACGAATTGCGCATCATCCTCGCGCGCTTCCAGTCAGGTGGACAGCTGTCCTTCCGTCGACTGCTGTTCATGGAGAACATCTTCGATTTCGGGGATTTGCGCGTGCGCGACACCATGCGTCCGCGCAGCCAGGTCCGGGTCCTGCATACGCAATTGCATTGGATCGACACCGAACAATTCATGCGCACGTGGAAATACTCCCGCTATCCGCTCATCGACGATGACCCCGACAAGCCGATCGGGATGATCCACATCAAGGATGTCTTCCTGTCCAGCCGCAAGGAGGTGGAGGCGGTCGACCTGCGCACCCTCGCCCGACCACTCCTGACGGTGACCGATCAGACGCCGTTGGAGGTGCTTCTGGCTGAGTTCCAGCGCCGTCGCAACCAGGCCGCCCTGGTACTGGACAATCGTGGTGCGTGGATCGGATTCATCACCATGGAAGACATCATCGAGGAGATCATCGGGACGGTGGACGATGAATTTGCCGTCGAGCCGCCGCCGACCCTGGCCGATGTGCTTTCGCTTGGGCGGATCGTGCTCGATATCGAAGCCGAATCGCTCGGTGAGGCAATTCGTCTCGCATTGGCACGGGTGCCGGCCGCCGAGCTGCCATTGCGGGCCGATGCCATAGCGCGCGCGGTCATGGAACGCGAGCGCCTGGCGAGCACCTATCTCGGCAAGGGACTGGCCATGCCCCATGCGCGCCTACCCGGACTGGAGAAGCCGGTGCTGCTGGTGGTGCGCTCGACCACCGGTATCCCGGTAGAAGGCACGACGGAACGTGCGCGGCTGCTGTTCGTGCTGCTTACGCCAGCTGGGCAGCCGCGCGTCCACCAGAAACTCCAGGCCCGCATCGCCGAACTGCTCGAGAACAGCGACTATGTCGAGCAGCGGCTGCACAAGGCGACCAGCTCGCTGGAGATGCTGGATGTCATCCGCACCGGCGAGCAGGCGGCGATCGACTGACCCGAATCGTCGGCGTCTCGAGTTCGCGGATTCAGTTGCCCTTCTTCTTCTTGTCATCCTTGGGCGCCGCGCTCCAGGGAGGTGGACCGCTGCCATCGCGCAGGTGATTCGCCGTGTAGGTGATCAGTGGATTGACCAGGGCCGAGCCATCCCGTGCAGCGATGCCCTTGAGGGTGAGCTCATAGAGGAAACCAGCCTTCAGCTCGGCGAGCTTCACCGTCGCTTCCAGGCCATCCTTGGACAATGACACCGATGGCACTGAGATCGCCTTGGCTCCCTCGATGGGAGAGCCATAGGCCTGATGGTATTCGTAATAGTAGCGCTTGAAGACGAAGGCTTCGGGCCTGACCGTCGCAGCATCGAGCGGTTTGGTGAAGCTGACCTGGAAGCCATCGTCCGTCAGCGACATCTTCAGCACATCGAACGGCACCTTGCCATTGAAGTGGATGCGCTGGATGCCGTCGCCGCCTGCCCAGCTGAGGTGGGTATGGCCAGTCCATAGGTTACCTTCGCGATCGAAGGCGAGGCGGTTGGTCCCCGATTTGAGCCCGGCGTCATCGTAGAATGCGATGCAGGAACCCTGCAACTGGCCGGCGACATCCTCGAGAATGACACGCATGATCCGGGCGGTGTTCATCTCGCCGATGAAGATCTGCCCGGTATAGGGGCCGAACTTCCCGGCGGTCGCATCGAGGAGGGGCTGGGTCGCGGATTTGGCGCCGACCTCATAGGGGAACATCACTGATTCCCTAGTGCGCATCTGGTCGAGTTCCGGCACCGGGATGTCGATGGGATTGCGTTTGTCCCAGTCGGGNNCGGGCCGCCAGACGAGGCTGGCGGGATGGCCGTAGAAATTTCCGGGCTTGATATCGAAGAGTTTGCAGCCACCGAGCCAATCGCCCTGGTTATCACTCACCAGCAGGTGCCCATGCTCGTCATAACCCAGGCCGTTGGGCGAGCGGACGCCGCATGCGATCGGGGTGATGGCGCCGGTCTTAGCGTCGACCTTCAGTATCCAGCCACGATAGGGCACGACGGAATACATCCGTCCGGCCTTGTTCTTGTTGGCATCCCAATGTTGGAAGAAATCGTCGAAGCCAATGCCATAATGGCGGAACTGCCCACGCAGTTCAGGGAAGATGGAGGCCCCATTGGAAGCGAGGTTGAGGGCGATGATGTAGTTGCCATCCGGGTCCAGGACCGGACCAAAGGCGAATTCATGGTAGTTGCCGCTCATGCCGAAGGAATCGCAGACGGTGCGATACTGGTCGGCCACACCAGTCCCGGCACTATCGATCAGGCGGGTCAGCTCTGGGCGCTGCATCACCAGGACTTCGGTGTCGCTGACCGGCAGGCAGCCCAGCGGCTCATGGAGTCCGTTGGCGAACAGCTTCCACTGCTTGGTGGCCGGATCATAGCTGTAGACCTCGCCACGATGGAAGCATGCGAAGAGCTTGCCGCTCGGAGCGAAGGCCAGGGCGCCGACCTGGGCTTCAAGCCCGGCAGGAGTCTCGACATCCTCGATGGTGTAGGAGTCGTTGATGCGGCCATGCGGGAGCGCCTCGCTCGGCGCATGTGCAGCCTCGAGTCGGGCCAGCAGCGCGGCGCATAGGAGCACCGCGAGCAGATATGGTCGCAGGCTCATGGCGATGCTCCGGCAGGGGCGGAGAGGGTCAGCTGGAATGATGGCCCAGCCTTGGCGGGTATGGTCAGGATGCCCTGCTCGAAGGCTCCCGCCGGGGAGCTCCACGATGCCGCGTGCTGGGGATCGATATGGAAGAACAGCGCCTGATCGGTCATCACCTTGAACGAGAAGACCAGGCTGCGGGGCTTGTCCCCCGGGCCTATCAGCTCGTGGACTTCGACGCCATCCAGGGTGTAATGGAACTCGGGCACCCCCTTGATCAGCTGGTAGCCCTTGAAGTCGGCCACCGGCTCGGCTTTGCGGCTCAGTCGCAGCGGTTGGCCCTTGCCGGAAGTGTACCAGATCTGCCCGAGGATCTTCGCTTTGCCATTGCCATTGCCCTTCCAGTAGGCCCGATTGTCCACGAAGCCACCGGACCAGGCATAGCGGAAGCGGCATTGCGCCGCATCCCAGCAGAAGCTGTCCTGACCGGGCAGGGCCACGGCGATGGCGGCCGGCGATGCATCGGGCATGAACATGCGGTACATCATCGGACGCTGGAGGGGGTAGGCATGCGGGCTCTTGCCCTCGCTGACGGTGGCGTCGCCTGGGCCTCCCTCCTCTGAATCACTCGGCTTCGCCGCAGGCATGGGCACGCCCACGTACATCGCGCCGAACATCAGTAGGCCGTGCCCTGGGAAGCAGCAGACATAGGGGTAGATCCCGGGTTCGGACGGCGCCTTGAACGACACGCTCTTGTGTTCGTTCGCCATCACCACCGGAATCGACCACAGGACATCGGGGCTCTCTGGGACATAACCGAGCTTGGGCCCATCCGCACCCAGGGCGAGGGCCGCCGCGACCACCACCTCCCGCTTGCCAGGCTTGGTGATCACCAGGTTGTGAGGCATGTCGGTGGTATCGGCATTCTCGAGCACGATGGTGACCGCCACGCCGGGCTTGACCGAGAATTGGGTGACATCGTAGTGCAGGCCGGTGATGGCCTTGATGTGGATGGTCTCGGCGGCCGGCAGGGCGCTGGCGAGGGTCAGGATGACCGCCAGCTGCAGGATGGTTCGCGTGGATGGCATGGTCAGGATGGGCTCCGACGAGGCTGATCGCCATCAGGGTTGAAGCGACATGTGGTCCAAGGATTGTTCCCGGTGCAGCTCGCGGCGTTGCCACCAGTCCCTGCTGGTGGGCGCATGGTCCAGCGCCCTGGCGAGCTGCTGCGCGCAACTATAGGATCGGATTGAGCGGGTCCGGTCCCTATGGCACCGGGGGGCAGCGGGGAAACGGGGCGTGTGCGGGGATGCGTGCTCCCGTCGGCGGTCATTCGTTCAGGGCCTGCTCGGCCCGGGGGTAGCTGCCGAGAACTTCGCACTGGGAGGTGTGCTTGACCAGCTCGCGCAGGGCATCCTCGACCTTGGGGTCGTGCTGATGGCCGAGCAAATCGATGAAGAACAGGTACTCCCACGGTCTTCGGCGGCTTGGCCGGCTCTCGATGCGGCACAGGTTGATGCGGTCCTTGTGGAACGGCAGCAGGCAGTCGTACAGGGCGCCCGGACGGTCCTGGACCCCGAACATCAGGCTGGTCTTGTCGTTCCCGGTCGGCTTGGCTGCACGTCCGGGAGTGCCGATCACCACGAAGCGGGTGATGTTGTTGGGATTGTCCTGGATGTCGGAGGCGAGGATGGGCAGGCCGAAATTCTTCGCCGCCTCCTCGGGGCCGATCGCGGCGGAATCGGGTTCCTGGGTAGCGCGCTCGGCGGCTTTGGTGGTCGAGACGATCTCGACCAGTTCGACGCCAGGCATGTTGGCTGCCAGCCAGCCTCGGCATTGGCCGAAGACGGTATGGCGCGAATATACCCGCTTGATGCGCTCGCGCGGGCAGGAGGCCATCAGGTGATGGCGAATGCGCAGGTGCAGTTCGTTGATGATGCGCAGATGGGTGGCGAGGAAGGCGTCGATGGTGTCGGTGATGGAGCCATCGGTCGAATTCTCGATCGGAACAACGCCATAGTCCGCATGACCTCGTTCGACCTCGCTGAATACCGTAGCGATGCCTTCGACCGGGGCATAGGAAACGCTCTCGCCAAATTTGAGCCTGGCGGCCAGATGGGTGAACGCGCCTGGCTGGCCGAAATGGCAGATCGTCAGTGGCTGCTCAAGCGCGAAGCTTGCCGACATCACTTCGCGCCAGATGGCGCGGATAGCCTGCTCGGGCAACGGCCCGGGATTGAGCCCGGCTAGGCGCTTGAAGACCTCCTGTTCACGATGCGGTACGAAGACCGCCCCGCCTTTGAGCGCCTTGGCGGCGCCGATCCGCCGTGCGCATTCGGCGCGCTTCGACAGGAGCAGGATGAGCTCATTGTCGATGGCATCGATCTGGGCCCTCTGGGCATTGAGTTCGCTTGGCGCTGCGCTCTGCGGAGAGGAGGGATCGGACATGGAGTCACCAGCGCGCCCAAACAGCGGCATGAGCGGCAGAGACCGTACCGGTCGGTTCGGCTGCGCGCGCTTTGGGTCCCGGTGCTGAGCGGAGGAGAGGCGGCATGGCGAGGCTCAATAGGAGATCGACTTGATCTTAAACTTCAAGTTGCCGACCGGCGCGTTGACGTTGATGGTCTCTCCGGCCTTCTTGCCCATGAGCGCCAGTCCCATCGGGCTGGAGGTGAGGATCTTGTTCTCGAGGGGATCGTCCTCGCCTTCGCCGACGAGCAGCCAATCCTCGATGCTCTTGTCCTTGAGGTCCTCGAGCTTCACCTTCGCGCCGAAGGCCACGCGGGAGGTGTCGATCTGGCTCTCATCGACGACCACGGCGCGCGATAGCTTGGAGCGGAGATCCTGGATGCGGGCATTGATCATCGACATCTCCTCCCTCGCCGCATGGTATTCGGCGTTCTCGCGCAGGTCGCCCTTCTCCCGGGCGTCCTCGATCGCCTTGGCGATCGTCGGGACGCGGGACTGGAGCTCCTCCAGCTCGTGCTGGATCTTCTTCTTGCCTTCAGCGGTGACCGGAATGCTGCTCATAACTCGATTTCCATGAAGGGTCGTGGTGGCGGCGCGGGCTTGAGACGACAAAAAAAGCAACGCAGGCCCGGTAAGCCTGCGCCATGCATCACTGCGCTGGTCAGTTCGGTTGCAAGCGGCCTTTGACGATCGCTCCAGCCAAGTTCCTCAGCATGGATACGGTGGTGGAGAAGTCAACGCAGGCATCGGTTATGCTTTGACCATAGACCAGGTTGCATGGGTTCGCTCCCAACGCCTGCTTCCCGGCTACCAGATGGCTCTCGATCATCACCCCGATGAGATGGGGCGACCCGCCGTTGGCGAGTTGGGTGGTGAGATCCTTGAGGACCACCGGCTGCCTGGTATGGTCCCTGGCGGCGTTGTCATGGCTGCAATCGACCATCACGCGGTGGCAGACCTTGTGCTGGCTCAGCTGGCCAGATGCCTTGGCGATGTTCTCTGCGTGGTAGTTCGGCCCGTGCTTGCCGCCACGCAGGACCAGATGGGTATCGGGATTGCCGGTGGTCGTGACGATGCTGGCGAGGCCTTCGCTGCTGATGCCCAGGAATCGGTGCGCATGGCTCGCCGCGACCATAGCATTCACCGCCGTTGACAGGCTGCCATCGGTGCCGTTCTTGAAGCCCACCGGCATGGAAAGGCCGGAGGCCATCTCGCGATGGGTCTGGCTCTCCGTCGTACGGGCGCCGATGGCAGTCCAGGAGACGACATCGGCGATATACTGGGGGATGATCGGATCGAGGAGTTCGGTCGCTGCAGGCATGCCGATGCGTGCCAGGTCGAGCAGCAGCCGGCGAGCCAACTGGAGGCCATGATTGATGTCGTAACTGCCGTCCAGATGGGGGTCGTTGATGAGGCCCTTCCAACCGGTGGTGGTACGGGGCTTCTCGAAGTAGACGCGCATCACCAGCTCGAGCTGATCGGAGAGCTCGGCGCGCAGGCTGGCGAGCTGCTGGCCGTAATCCAGGGCCGCGTTGACATCGTGGATCGAGCAGGGGCCGACGATGACCAGCAGGCGACGATCATCGCCGCGCAGGATGGCGCGAATGGTGTCCCGCGTGCTCGCCACCAGGTCGGCACCGGCTTCGTCGAGCGGGAGGGCGCTTTTGATGGAGGCGGGGGTCAGCAAGGGACGGGTCTCGGCGATATGCAGATCATTGGTCTTGCGCATGGATGGGTCTCGTGAACGAAAAACCCCTAGTCCTGCGACTAGGGGCGATGACAGGCCGGTTATGGCTCGTCCCTAGGTGGGCAGTGCAGGGGAATAGCTAAACAACCACGGCCATGTGAACATGACGGGCATCGTGGCCCAATCTTCCCCGGTTTCCAGTGGTAAGCCCTGGAGTCGCGCGGACGTGCGTCTCACGCGCCGGCCGTGACCGATGCCGGGCCGGTCCGCCGCAGCTCGGCAGCATTTATGTCCTTGAGCAGCTCGCGCATGGCGTCCATGACCTTCTTCTCGACGCAGCGGGCCGCCTGACCCAGGGCGTGGAAGACGGCGAGACGATTGCTGCGTCCATGGCCGATGACGCAGACGCCGTCCACCCCTAGCAGGAAGCAGCCACCGACATTGCGCCAGTCAACGCGTTCCCTCACCCCTTCGAAAGCGGGCCGCGAGAGCAGGCCGCCCATCTTGGTGAGAAAGCGGCGATTGATCTCCTCCTTGATGATGCGCCGTAGGCCAGCTTCCAATCCTTCGCAGGCTTTGAGCACGACATTGCCGGTGAAGCCGTCGCACACGACGATATCGACGTTGCCACCGAAGATGTCATGGCCTTCGACATAGCCGACGAGATTGAGATTGGTCGCGCGCAGCAGTTCGAGGGTGCCGTGCGTCAATTCGTTGCCTTTGCCGTCCTCTTCCCCGTTGGACAGCACTCCGACTCGGGGATTGGGGTAGCCATAGGCCACCTTGAGGAAGGATGACGACATCTCCGCGAACTGCGCCAGGTGTTCCGGCTTGCCGACGCTATTTGCACCTGCATCGCAGATGTAGGTCGACCCCGAGGGCTTGGGCAGGGGGGTGAGGATGCCCGCGCGCTTGACGCCGGGTATGCGGCGCAGATGCAGCTGGGCGGCAGCGACACTGCAGCCCGTATTGCCACACAGCACCATCGCGTCGGCCTTGCCTTCCTTGACCAGGAGGGCCGAGCGATTCATGCTGTCGTTGGGCTTTTCCTTGAGCGCCTGGATCTTCTCTGCCATGCCGATGATGTCAGGGGCATGCTCGACATGGATGTTCGCATGTCGGGCGCCTTCCTTGGCCAGGCAGGCGTCAATATCGGCTTGACGCCCGACCAGCACCACCTCGTGATGGGGGAACTGGCGGGCATAATCGACAGCACCTTGAACCATGGCGCGAGGCGCATCATCGCCACCCATGGCGTCCAACGCCAGGCGCATGGAAATGTCCTAACCTTTGGTCGAGTCGCCGGCGTCCGGAGCGACCGGATCCTCACGGAACAGGATTTGGACTCCACGGTAGAGGCCGGTGCGCAGATCCACATGGTGCGGACGATGAACACTCTTGCTCTTGGTATCCACCGAAAGCGCAGGCGCTACAAGGGCTTGGTGGGATTGGCGCATCTTCTTGCGGCTAGGACAGACGCGGCGCTTGGGAACAGCCATGGTGACCTCTATAATCGTCGGTATCGAACTGATAGCGGAAGGGCGAAGCACGATAGGGCTACCCTCCCGCCCTGTCAAGGCGAGCGCAGGCGCCGCGCTGCCGGGGCCAGTGCCCAGATGGGTGCCTCGACCTCAGTGTGAGCCGTGATGTGCTCATCGTCCAGCGCCAGGCCACGGCGGCCGCATGAGGTCGTTACAGACCCATTTGCCCATGGGCCTGACTGCACAGTGTAGGCGGCGCATCACCTCCGCTGTACACAGGCTGGCGACGATGCACGCCATGCGCTGGATGTCCGAGATTCGCCGGCCCCCACAGGCAGTTCCGGCACCCGTCAGGCACCCACCCGGGAGGACACGGATGACCATCGATGAGGGTCGCTACAGCCGCCAGATCCGCTTTGCCCCGATCGGCAGTGCTGGGCAGGTGAGGCTGGCCAAGGCCCGCGTGCTGATCCTGGGATGTGGCGCCCTGGGAGCGGCCTGTGCCGAGCAGCTGTGCCGTTCCGGGGTGGGGATGCTGCGCCTGGTCGACCGCGATTTCGTCGAAGCATCGAATCTCCAGCGCCAGTCCCTCTACACCGACCGCGATGCGGCCGCCTGCCTGCCGAAGGCGGTGGCTGCCGCCGACCATCTGCGCAGCATCAATCCCTCATGCTCCTTGGAATCGATAGTCCGCGATGTCCGCCCTGCGCACATCGAGGGCTTGCTTTCTGGGATCGATCTCGCCATCGATGGATCGGACAATTTCCCTACCCGGCATCTGCTGAACGAGGCCTGCTGCAAGCTGGGCATTCCGTGGGTGTTCGGTGCCTGCGTCGGCGCATACGGCCTGTCGATGCCGGTCCTCCCGGGCGAAACACCCTGCCTGCGCTGCCTGCAGGACCAGCTGCCCGATGCCGGAGACAGCCCGACCTGCGATACCAGCGGCATCATCGCACCGATCGTCCAGGTGATTGCCGGCTGGCAGGTCGCCGAAGCGCTCAAGATCATCGTCGGTGATCGCGCATCGGTGCGCCGGGAGCTTTGGACGACCGATCTCTGGGCCGGCACCCTGCAGCGTCTGCGCCTGGCCGGCTGGAGGCATGCCGACTGCGTCGCCTGCGGCGCTCGGCCGACCTATCCGCTGCTCCACGCACAGGACTCCGGTGGCATCGTGCTCTGCGGCCGCGATGCGGTCCAGGTGCAACGTGCCGCAGTCGGGGACATGGCGCGCCTGCGGGCCAGGCTCGGAGCGGCGGTGGTGCTCGCCAATGATCACCTCGTGCGTTGGCGCGATGGCGATCAGATCGCCACCTGCTTCAGCGATGGCCGAGTGATGGTCCAGGGCTGTACCGACATCGAACGCGCACGATCGTTCTGCGATCGTTGGCTGGGGTAGCCGGTTCAGGCAGACGGACCTGCCTGCGGGGCGCTGGCCGGGGCGTACCAGCGGTGCTGGGAGATGGCCACTGCTACCGCCGGCGTGACCAGGTCGGTGATGGCCAGACCCGCGGCCAGTCGTTCGCGGACCAGCGAGCTGGAGAGCGCCGGCAGGCCAGCCGGATGGTCATCGTAGCCGCGGCGGGGTACGGCGATGATGTCGATCAGCAGGGCGAGCTCCCGGCCGCGGTACCAATTCGGCAGATCGGCCGCGGTGTCGGTTCCACTGACCAGGAACCAGCGGTTGCCCGGATGCGCCTGCTGGAGGCGGGTGACCAGATCGTAGGTGTACCCGGCGGGATTGCTGCACTCATCATCACGCAGCGTCACGAACCCGAGCGGCGCGAAGGCGAGTCGGCAGAGCTCCCAGCGCTGAGCCCAGGGCGAGAGCTCCTTGGCATACGCATGGCGCGCCACCGGAAGCACCCAGACCTCATCGATCTCGCCGACCACCCGGGCATAGCACGCCGCCAGCACATGACCGAGATGTGGGGGGTCGAAGGAGCCGCCGAACAGGGCGATGCGCATGGCGCCATTGGAGCGATCCATCCACCTCTGTTCAAGCTGGCAGATGCTGCCTCAGAGGCATCCGGCCTGAGCGGCGGGGATGGCCCTCATTCGCTCTCGCTGCGGCTCTTGAGCACCGCCATGAAGGCTGCCTGCGGGACTTCGACGCTGCCGATCATCTTCATGCGCTTCTTACCCTCCTTCTGCTTCTCCAGGAGCTTGCGCTTACGCGTGACGTCACCGCCGTAGCATTTGGCGGTGACGTTCTTGCCGACCGACTTGATCGTCTCGCGGGCGATCACCCGCGTACCGATGGCCGCCTGAAGAGCGACCTCGAAGAGGTGCTTGGGGATCTCCTCCTTGAGCGCCTTGATGATCGCGCGGCCACGGTACTCGGCATTGGTCTTGTGGCAGATGAAGGCCAGTGCATCGCAGGGGTTGTTGTGCACCAGGATGTCGACGCGCACGAGGTCGGCCTTTTGGTAGCCGCAGAACTCGTAATCCATCGTGCCATAGCCCTGCGTCACGCTCTTCAGCTTGTCGAAGAGATCGTAGATCACCTCGGCCAAGGGCATCTTGTAGGTCAGCACGCAGCGGGCGGTGCCGAGGTATTCCTGCTTCTGGAATTCGCCGCGCCGATCGGAGACCAATTGCATGACCGCACCGATCTTGTCGGCTGGCAGCATGAAGTTGATCATCACCATCGGCTCTTCGATGCTGTCATAGCCGTCGCGGGGCAGTTCACCG
The DNA here is from genome assembly GCA_003136555.1 of Planctomycetota bacterium. GTDB lineage: Bacteria > Planctomycetota > UBA11346 > UBA11346 > UBA11346 > BOG-1363. The sequence goes on from PLEW01000138.1 coordinate 38,140, forward strand.
GGGGTGGTGATCTCGATGGATCGCGGCTTGACGGTGCCATCCTTCTCGAACTCGTCGGGCGCCAGGGCTCCCCTGAGATTGACCACGTAGGTCACCGTCGGAGCGGTCTGCACCATATCGAGGTCGAATTCGCGTTCCAGGCGCTCCTGGCAGATCTCCATATGCAGCATGCCGAGGAATCCGCAGCGGAAGCCATGGCCGAGGGCGCCACCGCTTTCGGGCGACCAGCGGAACGAGGCATCGTTGAGCGAGAACTTCTCGACCGCCTCACGCAGCTGGTCATAGGTCGATTCACCCGAGGGATACAGCCCGCAGTAGACCATCGGCTTCATCTCCCGGAACCCCGGCAATGGCAGGGCCTGGGCATCCTCGAGGGTGATGGTGTCGCCGACCTTGACATCGGTGAGGGCCTTGATCGCCGCGCAGATGAAACCGACCTCGCCCGCGCAGAGGCCTTCCGGAGCAGGGACCATCTGCGGCCGCAGGCGTCCGATATCGCTGATCTCGTAGGTCTTGGTCGAGCGGATCAAGCGGATGCGGTCGCCCTTGTGCAGGCCGCCGTTTTTGAGGCGGATATAGAGGATGATGCCCCGATAATCGTCATAGATGGCATCGAAGATCAGGGCCTGGGTGCGGTCACCCCGTTCGCCAGCTGGCGGAGGGATGCGTTCGACCACGGCCTCGAGGATCTCCGTGATGCCGATCCCCTGCTTGGCGCTTGCTCGGATGGCCAGCGAGCTGTCCAATGCCAGCGATTCCTCGATTTCGGCGCAAATGAGATCGGGCCTGGCGCTGGGCAGGTCGATCTTGTTGAGGGTCGGGATGACGACCAGGTTCTGCTCGACAGCGAGGAGGTAGTTGGCCACCGTCTGTGCCTGCACGCCCTGCGATGCGTCCACCACCAGCAGGCATCCCTCGCACGCCTGCAGCGAGCGCGTCACTTCATAGCTGAAATCGACGTGTCCCGGCGTATCGATGAGGTTGAGCTGGTAGAGCTGGCCATCCTTGTGCTTGTACCACAGGCAGACGGCCTTGGCCTTGATGGTGATGCCACGTTCGCGCTCGAGATCCATCCCGTCGAGCACCGTGAGATCCTTGTCATCGCGCTCCTTCATTGCTCCCGTCGCCTGGAGCAGGCGCTCGGCCAGGGTGCTCTTGCCGTGATCGATGTGGGCGATGATGCAGAAGTTGCGGATGAGATGCTGGGGATGCGGCATATTCGTGTGCGACCGGATGGCGAAGTCCAGCGTGGTCAGAGGGTTGCGTCGCAGGCGCCTGAGGGCGCACGGCGCGGATGCGCTCCAAGCAGGACGGAGGGCACGACTCTAGGTCGGCGGCAGGCAAGGCAATGTCTGACCCGTAGCGAGATCGGTCACATCACTCGCGCGCCCCGTGCTTCTTGGCGGTGATGATCCAGCGATGGACGAGCTGATCTGGCGAGCTGCCGAGAGCCCGGCCGAGGTGCAGGGCGAGCGCCATCATGGTGCAGGACGCCTCGCGCAGCGCATCCGCCTCGCGCAGCGAGGCGAATAAGCGCTGCGCACGTTCCTGGAGTTGGGCAAAATGGACGGCGGCAAAGCGCGCCGGGTCGGCACTGTCGCAGGCGAATCCGGGCAGGGTCAGCGCACTCAGCCAGTCAGGCGCGATAGCCTGCACGAGACCTCGCGGATGCGCTGCTCCGAGCCCTCGCCAGCGCGGCAGGACCTGATGATCCCCCTGTCCCGCGAGGCCGCCGTCGATCAGCAGGATCAGGGCGGCCTCAGCCAGCTCCTGCATCACCTCCAGATAAGCATCCTGGGCCGCCTCTCCCGGCGTGACGTCCTGGCCGACGAGGTAATCCTGGACGGTCAATGCGGGCAGATCGCGGACATCTGCGCATCCCTCCAGACAGGGGAAGCGAATGCCCTGGTGCAGATAGCGCACGGTCTTGACCTGACGCTCCCGGCCAAGCGGATACAGCCGGCACGACAGAGGGCGGGCCGCATGAACCGAACAGCCGCGCTCAGCTGCATAGAGCCGGCAAGCAGGCAACCCTTTCCAGCCCGGCGGGCCGTCGAACCGCAGTCTGATGCCGCCGAATTCGCAGCAGCGCTCGGCGAACGCGGCAACACCTTCGCCGCTGGCCTCGGCCAGGCGTGTAAGCTCCCACGGATTGATCCACACCATCTTCCCATGGCAGCACGTACCGGCACGCGTGCAGGTCAGTGGCAGGCTGGAGCTGGGCTCGAGGTAGGTGTTGCTGTGCTGATCGGGAACCATGGTGCGGGCAGTGGCTGGAGGAGACGAAGGCTAGTGGGGGAGGAACTGCGGGATGCTGCCCGGCTCATGCCCGCCCAGCCGCAAGAGCGCCTCGATGACCATGAACAATCCGGCCACCAACGCCTCGCCGGCGATCAATCCGAGTGCGACTGGCTTGAGCTTCAGGTAGAGCCCGGGTCCGCCATAGCGCATGATGAGGAATTTCGCCAGCCAGCCGAGGAAGAAGCTGAACCAGATGGTCCGGGTGGGATAGGGCATGCTGGCGATGTAGCCCAGCGGATGGAAGGGCCAACCGGGGACCAGCAGCCGCCCGGCACCGAGCAGGGCGACCATCACGGCACCGACTGCGTAGCACAGCCAGGTCTGTCCTACATGGGCGGTCTCGCCGCTGCTCTGCCAGCTGGAGGCCAGGGGGGAAAGGCCGAAATCGACGAAATTGAACACCCAATACCAATCGGAATGCCCAGACCCGGCATAGGCGAGCCAGATCATGGTGATGAAGGAGAGGATGCCTCCCGCCACCAGGACGCCGATGAGCGCCATGGCGAGGCGCCAACGATGCTTGACCAGACCGGTGCGCGAGGCGAGGACGTCGCTCTGCATCGAGTAGGGCAGCAACTGCTCGCGCTGATCCGCTAACAGAGTCGACCCGAGGTAGGACAGCGGTGCCAGTGCCGCCAGTGGCGCCTGGATGCCGACCAGGCTGAAGATGGTCTGGTTGAGGGTCATGGGGTTCGGCAGGCCGACATACGGGACGCCAGCCTCCGCCACCACCCGGGCGAGGACCAGGAGGAAGCCGAGGAAGAGCAGCACCAACAGGGCGGCATGGGCGAGGAGTGCGCCAGCGGCGACCAGCCAGGCGACCATCATGCCGGTGCTGGCGAGCAGCATCCAGACCCAGGGGACCAGTGGACGCAGATCGGGATCGCGTCGTCCCCAGAAGGCCGCGCGTAGCAGGCGGCCGTAGTAGTAGCGTCCGATCCACAGGATGAACAGGCACTCCATGGCGTATCCGCCGGCACCGGCCTGCATCGGCTGGTCGTAGGTCACCGGGATGCCACATCCGCGCAGGAGCATCACGCTGATATTGGTCAGCACGAAGAAGAACCACAGGCTGAAACTCACATCCATGGTGAGGAAGAATGAGAGGGCGATGACGCTGAAATAGACGTGGACGTTGAAGAGGTGATCATGATCCCAGACCTGCCACCACGGTTCGCTGGCGAAGGCGGGGCGGAAATTGAATTCGGTCGGTATGGAGAGCGGCAGCAGGTTCCAGGTCATCAGCCCCTGGCTGGTGAAGATGAGCACGGGCACGGCGACTGCGACCCAGAAGGCGGGATTCCGGTAGAGCCCGGCGTACCGATGGCCCGGCGGCGCGGATTCCAGGAAGGACAGGATCACCTGGGCGATGGGGAAGGGCAGGCGCTCGTTCTGCACCCACTGCGTCTGCACCAGGCGGGAAATCGCCAGGCACGCCAGCAGGCCTCCCGCCAGCAACGGCAGCCAGCGCAGGGCCGGGCCATACCAGGCATACCAGGGGATGCCCGGACCGGAGACCTCGAGCACAGTCAGCCGGCCAGCCGGTCCGGCCACGACATCGCCGGCATGACAGCCGGCGAGCGCCTGTCCGAGCGGCGATTGCAGGTCCAAGAGTCCGGGCTGCCCGGCGATGTCGCGGGCCGACTCCCCCGACAATGCCAACGCCCGATGCTCGCCGTCGGCATCCCGCCAGCGCAGCCGGGCGCGGTGCGTGACCGTGGCGGGCCCTTTGTTCAGGCCGTTGAAGAAGCCGTCGACCACCAGTCGGTATTCGGGATCGTCGGTCTGGATCGGTCCGCGGGCAGGAAGCCCGACGAAGAGCTTGGGGCTGAGCAGCGCCTGCCCGCCCTCGACCGTCACAAAGGGGGCAAGATCCGGGTCGATGGGCAGGATGTGCGCAGGGCCGGCGAGCACCCCGGGGAACACCCGCATCAATCCCCCCGAGACCACACCGCCAAGGGCGAGCACCATGCTGAGGATCACCACCAGTTCACCTGGACGGAATCGGCGCATGCCGAGCAGGGGATTGACGATCAGGGTGAAGGCGAGGGCCAGGAGCGTGACCACCAGCGGCAGGTTGGCGCCATAGAGGTAGCTGCTGTTGACGCTCCAATCATTGATCGGCGTGGCGATCGCGAGCACGACCACCAGGGCCGCGCCGACGCCAAGGGCGCGTCCGCTCAAAGCCTGGTCGGCCTGCGGGTCGATCGGGCTGTTCGGACGCATCACCTTGCCTGTCGCCGATGCGGTGGCGACAGGGATGGAGGTCCGGCTCGGTTGATCCGCCATAGCCCAACCCTCGGTGGTGGCAGCATCCACGCCACCATGCCGGCTGCCAATGACTAAGCGGTGGGTGGCATGGGTCCCCGACCAGCCGCGTACACGGCCTCAGATCGCCGGCTGGACGCTGTCCTGGATCCGGGAAGGCAGGCGGCAAGCGGGGGGACGAGCGTCATGCGCGGTGCCTTGAGCGCCGCGGCATCGCCGTCCATAGCCGCCTCGATGAGCAGACGCAGGTGGGCTGCCACCGAGGCGAGCTGTCCTGGGCTGACGCTGGTCGAGGTGTGGATGGCAAAGGTGCCGCCGCCGAATCCGGTGATGCCATCGATCTCGGAGTTCGCCAGGTCATGGGAAGTCTCGGCCTTCAGGCGCGAACCGGCCTCAAGCGCCGGACATCCGCCTAGAAGGGACGCTGACCGGATGGATGGCATTGGCATGCTCCCTCGAATCGTTGATCACCTGCTGCATGTCGCCATTTGGCCGTAGCGGCCAGGAGGCAGTCCAGCAGGCCGGGGACCTGCACTATGGCGACCTTTGTGGCGCTGACGCCAGCCGGTGAGATGGCGGCATAATGGAACACGTGCCCCCGGGCCAGCGACCGGCCCCGGCCGCATGCCTCCACGCCGGCGGGGAGAGCATGGATCAGCGGCAGGCACAATCGCCGGTAGACCAGGATGGCGGCGGGCCAGTGGTCGATGGGAGGATCGCTCCGGCCCATGGTCAATAGGCGAAGGCCTCGATGCGCACCTTGGGCAGGAGCGATTCCTGCTTGGTCAGCCAGGCATCGACGCAGCGGGCGACCTCGCGGCCTTCGCTGATGGCCCAGACGATCAGCGATTGGCCTCGTCGGGCATCGCCGGCGGCGAATACCCCATCGACCGAGGTCATGCGCGTGGACGGATCGCATTTGATGTTGCCGCGCTCATCGATGGCGCAGCCCATCTGCTCGAGCAGGCCGTGCTTGCGAGGACCGAGGAATCCCATCGCCAGCAGCGCCAGGTCGCATGGCCAATCCCGCTCGCTTCCGGGGATCTCGACCGGCTTGCCGGAAGACCAGTCGAGCTGGATCGTCTGCAGCCCCTTCACCACCCCGTTCTCGCCGACGAACTTCTTGGTCGCCAGCGAATAGTGCACCTGACCGCCATTGGCGGTCATCTCCTCGACCGATGAGGAGATGCGCTTGATGCGCGCCCACTGGGGCCAGGGGTTGTTGTCGGGGCGGTTCTCTGGCGGCTCAGGCAGGAGCTCGAAGTTGATCACCGAGGCGGCGCCCTGCCGCAGCGAGGTGCCAATGCAGTCGGAACCGGTATCGCCACCGCCGATGACGATCACCTTCTTGCCCTCCGCCCAGATGCGCTGCTTGGCCGGGTGCAGGGCCGCGATATCGGCATCGCCCCAGTTGGCGCGATTCGATTGCGGCAGGAACTCCATGGCGAAGTGCACGCCTTTGAGGTCCCGGCCAGGGACGGGCAGATCGCGCGGCTGTTCTGCGCCGGTGGCGATCACCACCGCATCGTAGCCGCCCTTCAGTTGCGCCCAGGTGATGTCCGCACCGACGGTGCAGCTGAAGCGGAATTCGATGCCTTCGGCGGCGAGCTGGTCGATGCGCCGCTGGACCTTCTCCTTGCGCAGCTTGTAGTGCGGGATGCCGTACATCAGCAGGCCGCCAGCGCGATCATTCTTCTCGAAGACCGTGACCTGGTGGCCAGCGCGGTTGAGCTGCTGCGCGCAGGCCAGGCCGGCGGGACCGGAACCGATTATCGCCGCCTTCTTGCCGCTGCGGCGGACCGGAAGCTCGGGCTTGATCCAGCCCATGGCGAAGCCCTTGTCGACGATCGAGACTTCGTGCAGCTTGATCGAGACCGGCGGTTCGTTGATGCCGAGCACGCAGGAATTCTCGCACGGCGCGGGGCAGACCCGGCCGGTGAATTCCGGGAAGTTGTTGGTGGCGTGCAGCGCCTGGAGCGCGTCCTGCCAGCGTCCACGGAATACCAGATCGTTCCAGTCCGGGATGAGGTTGCCGAGCGGGCAGCCGGTCATGCAGAAGGGTACGCCGCAGTCCATGCAGCGGCTCGCCTGGTTCTGCACCTGCTGCTCGGGGAGGATCTCGATATGCTCCTCATGGTTGACGAGGCGCTCGGGCACCGGCAGGTAGTGCGGGGACTGGCGCGTATGCTTCATGAAGCCTTTGGGATCGCCCATGTTCAATATCCTTCAGCTGGGGCTGTGCGCGCCCGCCGTCCTGGCTGGCGCTTCTCGTAGTTGGCTGCTAGTTCAGACACGCACGGCCTCCTTGCCCTTGGCGGCCTTGGCCTTACCTGTGCGCTCGAGGATGACGCGGCGGAACTCGTGCGGGAACACCTTGACGAAGCGCTTGCGGGCATTGTCGAAATCGCCGAGCAGGCTGGTGGCGATCGGCGAACAGGTGAGCGCGGCGTGGGTCTCGAGCATCTGCCTGAGGATGGCGATGTCCTCGGCTTCGCTGACCTGCTCGAGGTCGACCATGCCCTGGTTGCAGCGGCGGTTGAAATGCCGGTCCCCATCGAGGACGTAGGCAATGCCACCGGACATGCCGGCGGCGAAATTCCGTCCGGTCTTGCCGATCACCACCACCGTACCACCGGTCATATATTCGCAGCCATGGTCGCCCACGCCCTCGATGACCGCCTTGCAGCCGGAATTGCGCACCCCGAAGCGCTCGCCTGCCATGCCGGCGAGATAGACTTCGCCGCCGGTTGCGCCATACAGCACGGTGTTGCCGACGATGGAGTTGTCGTTCCAGGCGTAGGTGGCTTTGCTGTCCGGGCGCACCACGATCCGCCCTCCCGACATGCCCTTGCCGACATAGTCGTTTGCATCGCCGATGAGGGTCAGGCGGATGCCTTCGGAGAGGAATGCCCCGAAACTCTGGCCGGCTACCCCGGTGAAGGTGATGTCGATGGTCCCCGGCGGCAATCCTTCGCGTCCGAACCGCTTGGCGATCTCGCCGGACAGCATGGTGCAGGCAGTGCGGTTTGAGTTGCGGATCGGCATCGAGATCGACACCTTCTCCTTGCGCTCGAGCGCGGGCATGGCCGCGGCGATGAGCTTGCGGTCGAGGATGTGGTCGATGCCATGATCCTGGGTCGCGATGCAGCGAGTCGCCACCCGGGAATCGACCTTGGGCTTGGCGAGCATGCGGCTGTAGTCCAGCCCGTTGGACTTCCAATGGGTGATGGCGGTATTCATCTCCAGGAGTTCGGTGCGGCCGACCAGTTCGTCGAGCGTCCTCGCCCCGAGCCTGGCCATGAGCTCGCGCACCTCTTCCGCGAGGAAGGTGAAGAAATTGATCACCTGCTCGGGCTTGCCGGTGAACTTCTTGCGCAACGCCTCATCCTGGGTGGCGATCCCGACCGGGCAGGTGTTGAGGTGGCATTTGCGCATCATGATGCAGCCCATGGTCACCAGCGCCACGGTGGCGAAGCCGAACTCCTCTGCGCCGAGGAGCGCGGCGATGATGACATCCCGGCCGGTGCGCAGCAGGCCATCGGTCTGGATCTTGATGCGGCCACGCAGGTCGTTCAGCACCAGCGTCTGGTGGGTCTCCGCAACCCCGAGTTCCCATGGCAGGCCGGCATGCTTGATCGACGAGAGCGGCGAGGCGCCGGTCCCGCCTTCGCAGCCGGAGATGGTGACCAGATCGGCATGCGCCTTGGCGACGCCCGCGGCAACCGTCCCGACCCCGACTTCCGACACCAGCTTGACCGAGATGTTGGCCTTCGGATTGGCGTTCTTGAGGTCGAAGATGAGCTGGGCGAGATCCTCGATCGAGTAGATGTCATGATGGGGTGGGGGAGAGATGAGGGTCACGCCTGGCACGCTGAAGCGCAGCTTGCCGATGTATTCCGAGACCTTGTGGCCGGGCAGCTGCCCGCCTTCACCCGGCTTCGCCCCCTGGGCCATCTTGATCTGCACCTCGTCGGCGTTGATGAGGTAGTGGGCGGTGACGCCGAAGCGGGCGGAGGCCACCTGCTTGATCTTCGACCTCCGGTCGTCGCCATTGGCGTCTTTGGTGAATCGGCGCGGATCCTCCCCGCCTTCACCGGTGTTCGAGCGGCCGCCGATGCGGTTCATCGCGATGGCCAGCGTCTCGTGCGCCTCGGTGCCGATCGAGCCGAGCGACATGGCTCCGGTGCAGAAGCGCTTGAAGATGCTCTCGATCGACTCGACCTGGTCGAGCGGAATGGCGGTGGTCTCCTTGAATTTGAACAATCCGCGCAGGGTGCCCAGCTGGCGCGACTGCTCGTCGATCAGCTTGGTGTAGCGGCGGAAGGTGGAACGGTCCCCTGCCCGCACGCTGTGCTGGAGCAGGGCGATGACCTCGGGGTTCATCACATGGTGTTCGCCATCGCGCCGCCAATGGTAATAGCCACCGCGTTCGAGGTCGCGGTTGGCATCGACGAGCGGAGCGAAGGCGATGCGGTGGGTGGCCAACGCCTCGCGGGCGATGTCTTGGACGTTGACCCCCTCGATGCGCGAGGGGGTGCCGGTGAAGTACTTCTTCACGCATTGCGACGACAGTCCGACGGCCTCGAAGATCTGCGCCGAGCAGTAGCTCTGCAGGGTGCTGATGCCCATCTTCGAGAAGACCTTGAGCAGGCCCTTGCAGATCGCCTTGACGTAATGCTTGGTGTAGACGTAGACCGCATCGTGCTCCTCATCGGCGGCGCGATTGCCATCGAGCTGCGGCAGGATGCCGGTATCGACGAGGTCCTGGATCGAATCGAAGGCGAGGTAGGGGTTGACCGCGGTGGCGCCGTAGCCGAATAGCAGGGCGAAGTGGTGGGTTTCGCGCGGCTCGCCGCTCTCGACCAGCAGCGAGCACTGGGTGCGCTTGCCCACCCGGATCAGATGGTGATGGATGGCCGAGACCGCGAGCAGCGAGGGAATCGCCGCCTGCTCTGCGGAGACGCCGCGGTCGGACAGCACCAGCACGGTGAAGCCATGGTCGACCGCGCGTTCGGCCTCGACGAACAGCTGCTCGAGCCGCGCCTCCAGAGCCGTGGTCCCCGATTTCGCCGGGAACAGCGTGCTGATGGTGGTACCGCGGAAGCCCGGGACATCCGCCTGGCGCAGCTGCTCGAGCGCCTCATTGGACAGGATCGGCTGATCGATCTCGAGCATGCGGCAATGCTCGGGCCCAGGCTCGAGGATGTTGCGCGCCGAGCCGACGTACTGGACCAGCGACATCACGACCTCTTCGCGGATCGGATCGATCGGTGGATTGGTGACCTGGGCGAACAGCTGCTTGAAGTAGTTGAACAACGGCTTGCTCTGCGCCGACAGGACGGCTGGCGGGGTGTCATCCCCCATCGAACCGACCGGCTCCTGGCCATCGACGCACATCGGCGCCATGAGGATCTTGAGGTCCTCCATGGTGTAGCCGAAGGCCTGCTGCTGCTGCCGCAGCTGCTGACCGCGCGGAATCGCCGGCTGTGCGGGTGCCGGCAGCTGGTCGAGGGTGATCTTGTAGCGTTCGATCCAGTCAGCGTAGGAATGCGCGGAGGCGAGCTCCTCCTTGATCAAGTCGTCCTCGAAGAACACCCCGCGGGCGGTGTCCACCATGATCATGCGACCCGGGGCCAGGCGGCCCTTGCGCTCGACCTGGTCGGCCGGGTAGTCGAGCACCCCCATCTCCGAGGCATAGAGGATCTCGCCGGCGTTGGTGATGAGGTAGCGTGCCGGCCGCAGCCCATTGCGGTCGAGCGCGGCGCAGATGCGCTCGCCATCGCAAGCCACGAGGTTCGCTGGGCCGTCCCACGGCTCCATCATGGTGGCGTGGTACTCGTAGAAGCCCTTGCGGTTGCGCGGCAGGTTCGCCTTGGTCGCCCAGGCCTCGGGCACCATCATCGCCAGGGCATGGGGCAGCGAGCGGCCGCAGCGCACCAGCAGCTCGAGCGCATTGTCGAAGCAGGCGGTGTCCGAGCCGCCCTCGAGGATGACCGGCTTGAGGTCGCGTACGGCCTCGCCGATGTCCTTGTGCGCGAGCAGGGCCTCGCGTGCCCTCATGCGGTTGATGTTCCCGCGTAGGGTGTTGATTTCGCCATTGTGGGCGACGAAGCGGAATGGGTGGGCCAGATCCCAGGTCGGGAAGGTGTTGGTCGAATAGCGCTGGTGCACCAGCGCCAAGGCGCTTACTGCACGCTGATCGCTGAGATCCGGAAAATAGACCCCGACCTGCTCGGCGAGGAACATCCCCTTGTAGACGATCGATTTGCTCGAGAGCGAGCAGATGTAGAAGGAGTGCGCGACTTTCGGCAGCTGTGCGCGGATGGAGTTCTCGGCGCGCTTGCGCGCGAGATAGAGGTTCAGCTCGAGGCGATTACTCGCCACCGAGCCGCGGCCGATGAAGATCTGCTTGACCACCGGCTCGCTGGCCCGGGCGTTGCGGCCGAGGGTGGAATTGTTGGTCGGCACATCCCGCCAGCCGATCAGCTTGAGCTGATGGTCATGGATGGCCTGCTCCATGAGCCCCATGCCTATCGCGCGTTCCTCATCCGCGCGCGGCAGGAAGACAATGCCGGTGCCATAATCGCCTGATGCGGGCAAGGCGAACGGGCTGACAGCGCGATACAGCGCATCGGGGATCTGGATCAGGATGCCTGCGCCATCGCCATCGTTCGGGTCCGCGCCGGCCGCTCCGCGGTGGGTGAGGTTGCAGAGGATCTTCAGGCCTCGGGTGATGATCTCGTGGCTCTTCGCTCCCTTGATGTTGGCGAGGAAGCCGACGCCGCATGCATCATGCTCGAATTGCGGGTCGTAGAGGCCTTGGGCCTGAGGGAGGCGATTATGAGACATGGTAATGCCCTGGTGGAGGTAGATTTTGCGATTCGAGGAGATTGGTCGAGCTCAGGTACTGGCTATGGCTTCCAGCAGGGAGATGGCGCGGCGACGGAAGTCTTGGTAGGGGATGAAGAGTTCATAGGGTGCCGGACCGACCATCGGGCGGCTGAAGTCCAGGCGCGAGGCGGCCAGGCCGCGCAAGGTCTTGGCCGCATGCGCCTGATTGGAGGCGTTTTTCAAGCGATCATGCTCCCACAGGCTGGCGAGGGGGTTGAGGCCGGTCGAGAGCACCAGGCCGACGCGCCCCTCGTGGACCGGCACGTTCATTACCGGCTGACCCGGTCGGCCGACGAGCATGATGCCGGGGAAGCCGGCGTCACGGCATTCCTGCTCAATGCTGCGCAAGGCCGGCAGGGCGCTCATCGGCACTTCGCGGAAGGAGGCGGTGATGGCTCCGGTACCGGAGGTGGCCGCCTGGCTGACGCTGGTGAAATTGGCGCGGATGAATACTTCGTTCGGGCTCAGGGTGGTGGCATCATAGCGGATCATCTCGAGGAAATGCTGCGGCTTGCCGTTCTCGACATGCAGGAGGCCGCCGAAGATCGGATGGGTGGGCGCCCCACGCCGCATCAGCATGCCTGCCAGGGTCAGCGAGCACATCGTGCCGAGGCCGATGCAGCCTTCAGGCACCTCGCGGCCGAGGATGTCCTCTCCCGGTGCGGCAAAGAGGACGCGCGAGCCGACCGCCAGCCCGGCCTTGAAGACGGCCTCCAGCTCGTCGCAGAGCTGCAGCAGGAACTCGCATGGGATGACGTAGGCATTGATCGAAACCAGGCCGCGCCCAGAGGCCAGATCGAAGCTCAGCTGGCAGGTGGTCTCCTCCATGCGGTAGAGGATGCTGCCGAGCCTGCGCGAGATCGTCAATTCACGCGTGACCTCGATCCCTGCTTCGGTCAGTCGGTAGCCTCGTCGGCCATGGCGTTCGATCAGCCCGACATCCGCCATCTCGGCGAGGTACAGCCGCAAGGTCCGCTCAGAGAGGTCGAGGCCCTGGGCCGAGAGCGCATCCATCAAATCCCGGCTGGTGACCAGCTCCTTCCAGGGCTGGTCGCGCAGGATCGCCAGGATCGGCTGATACCGCTCGCCATGCAGGCGGACGAGATCGCGCAGTTCGCTGGTTGATGCGGGAGTCTTGACGAGGGCGGGGAAGACCTCGTCATCATCGGGGTCGCTGAACGGCAGGTTTTCCGTTAAGTGGGACATGGTCGCAGAGTGGTAACGGCAAGCTCTTGCCGCTGTTGAGCGTGCGCAGTGTGGCCCTGTTCCGGCAATTGCAATCGGCAATTGAGTCCTCGCTCTGAGCGCCTCTTATCTACCATAACCATCTAATACAATTGTAATTATATACAACAATCCTTCTTGGACAAATGCCTGTCGGTGGGCTGGGGGGAGATCACTGGGCGCAACGATCGTTTGGGGTATTGAGTGGTATAGGTGCCGAATCTTTGCTCCCGACATGCCGGATGATGCCACCAGGGGAGGGGATCAATGGCAGCCGATTACCGTAAAAACGACTTCCACCAATGCCAAGATCCTGTCTCCCAGGAACTTGCCAGCCAGCGGCTCATGACCGTTCCAGCGCTACGGCGGCGAGATGGCCGCCGAATCCGAGACTCACTTTCCATAGACGGGTGACGGGAGCTTCGAGAGCGACGGCCAACTCGACCGCGCCACTGGCACCTAGGCAATGGCCCAGGATGGGCTTCATGCTCAGGCGCGGCGCGGACGACCACGGTCCCCGTTCCAGCCCGGCGCTCTCATAGGCGTCACCGCTCGCGGTACCGGTGCCATGGGTGACGATCAGATCTGGTCTGGGGAGGATGTCCCACAAGGCGAGCAGACAGCGATGCAGCACGGCAGGATCCTCGCAACGCGTCTGGTGGCTGGCATCTCCCAGCCGCACTCCGCCGCGTAGCCACCAGGGCCCCGCATGCGCCAGGCCGAGGAAGCCAGCACCCTCTGCGGGTGCGAATCCAGTGGCCTGAGCGAAGGCCTGGGGCGGACGATCGCCGGCGAGTACGCCGAGTGACCGGAACCCAGCGATCAGCCAGTCCTCCAATGCGCAGTCGGCGGCCCCGGCGAGTGCGTGCGTGCACGCTCCGGCATCGATCAGGTCGGCGGCGGCGAGAACGGCATACAGCCCGGTCGAACAGGCTGCCGACGGTGCAGCGCCACGATACAATTCTATTCCCAGGGCAGCCGCTAGCTTTCCACCCAGGGCACCGGGCAGCGCCCCTGTCAGCGCTGCTGGCCGTCCTCCCAGGGCGGCGGTGAATCCCCTGGGATCCCCCTTGCTGGTGCCGACCACCACAGCCGGGGTGCCGCTCAGCTGCGCGACCGTCCGCCAGGGGATGCGGGCGGCACGGACGGCAATGGTCAGCAAACGGTCATCTTCCCCTATATCGCCGATCACCCCATGCCATCCCCGGTCGGGAGTGTGACGCAGGCAAGGTCTGCCATCCATGCATGCAACCCATGACGCATGAGCATCGCCGGAGCTCGCCAGGCAATCCCATGCGGCAATCGCAACCTCGCGGTAGCGTTGATGCGGCGCTGGCAGCACGCGGGCGAGTCTCCCGGGCCTGCCGGGTTGCACAAGGCGAACCCCTCGCCGTGGACACCGGACCTGTCGTAGGCTTGCACGACCCGGAGGATGTGGCAGTGTCGCACCAGCGAGCGGAGCAGGGGTTTTCGCGCGATCCGACGCTATCCATTGAGGCCGAAATTCACGAGGAACTGAACCCATGACCGCACCCATGAAGGAAAACACCAAGAGTCCGGTCTTGATGGAGATCTCGAAGGATTCCTTAGAGACCGGCCTGCGCGGTGTGCCCGTGGGATACTGCACGACGAGCGCGGTGGAGGCGGACAAGGGCCTCTTCTATGTCGGTGAAGCGGTAGAGGGCATCGCTGACCGCGACCCCGAGGACGTGATCTACCTGCTGCTCAACAAGAGCTGGCCGAATCCGGCGCAGAAGGCGGAATTCGCCCAGAAGCTGCGCGTCCATGCCCAGATCGACGCCTCGCTGTTCTCCACCCTCAAGGCCCTGCCCCGTTCCGGCCATCCGATGAAATGGTTCATCCATGCGATCAACGCGCTTGGGATGGTATACGGCTGCCGCGATTACCGTCGCGAGGCGCTCGATTTGATCGCCAAGATCCCGGCGATCACCGCCGCGATCTTCCGTCTGCGCGAAGGCTGGGGCGATCCCATCTTGCCCTCGCCGACGCTCGGCTACATGGAGAATTTCGTGCATATGCTCGGCATCCCCGGGCAGACCGAGGCGCAGAGCGCGAAGCTGACCCGCCTGATGCGGGTCTTCGATGTAGTGCACTTCGACCACGGCGGCGGCAATCTCTCAACCTTCGTCGGCAAGGCGGTCGCATCTGGCAAGGCCGATCTCTATGAGAGCATGGTCGGTGCGATGTGCGGCCTGGCAGGTCCCTTGCATGGACGGGCGAACCAGGAGTGCCTGGAGTTCATCCAGGAATGTGTCGCCAAGGTCTCTGCGAACTTCACCGCCGTGGACGTCGCGGCGATGCTGAAGACCAAGCTGGACAACAAGGAGGTCGTCTACGGCTTCGGCCATGCCGTGCTGAGAGTCGAGGATCCGCGTGCCCGCGTGCTGCGCAATGTCGGCGAGGAGATCTGCCCCAGCGACACCAATTTCCGCATGGTCAAGCTGCTCGCCGAGGTCGGTCCGCCCATCCTCAAGACCAATCCCAAGATCAGCGATCCGTATCCGAATGTCGATAGCGCCTCGGGTTCGCTGCTGATGGCATGCGGGCTGGTCAAGCCCGAGTACTACACCGTCCTATTCGGACTGTCGCGGGTGGTGGGCATCGCCGCCCAGATCGTCTACGAACGTTGCGAGGCGCGTGGCGGCAAAGGCACACCCATCATCCGTCCGAAATACTTCTACAGCCCGGAAGGCACCGCCAAGGGCGATGCCGTGATAGCCGGTAGCGGCTGAGGCCTCAGGCCGGCTGACAGGAGACCTGCAGGCGTCCGCAGGGCGTCAGACCGGCTTCTTGGCGCCATCCACGACGTAGGCGCCGAACGCTTCCGCTATCTCGCGGACGCGGTATTCGTGCTCATCGACCGCCTGGACGTAGATCCACAGGTAATAGCCATCCTTCGAGCGCTGGAGTTCCGCCTTCATCATGCACTCATCGTCGCTGTAGCGGAAGGTATAGGTCCCTGCCCGCTCGAACCCGAGATCGGTGAAAGTGTCGGAGAAGAACTCGATCTTCTCGGCGAAGTCCACCAATTCCTGGGGATCGAGCGAGATGCCGAATTTGCGAACGGTGAGTGTGCCCATGATGCCTAAGGATTACACGTAACGACGGCGACCAGCAATGATTCATGCCCGGTCCGCGAGTCAACAGAAAGCGTGCTATGACTGGATTCGCGCCCGATGCGCCCACAGGCCGAGTGCGGGATTGGAAATATAGAAGATCCGCTCCCGCTTCCCCGATGGCATGGTCACCTCGTTCCAGCCATCGATCAGCCTGTCCGGCTGGTATTGCCGCATGGCATCATCCAGCTCGCGGTAGGCATAGCCGACCCCTTCGATTTCGGCTCGGCTCAGGCTTCCGGGACAGTAGGTGACGGTGAAGCGCCCTTCGCTCGAGCCATGGATGAGATGGGCTGCGGCCGAAAGATTGTCGGCCAGATCGCGCTGGTCTCGGACCAGGCCCATGATCTCGGGGGTGGTGCGATAGCCGTACTTGCGGATCAGGGCATCGATGCCGGGATCCTCGCCGAACCCCGACAGTCCAGGTGCCAGCACGATCAGTTCACCGCCATCGGCGATGGCCATGCGCGTCCGGTAGACCGATTTGTTGCCGAGCCAGGTGGTATGGAACTCCTCGGGGTCGAGTCGCACCACCATCGTGCGCGGCGCCTCGTCGAGGATCTTGAAATTGACCGCGACGGAGAGCCGCGCTGCGAGATCGAAGCACTCGACGCCCTCGCCGATGTACAGTCCCCGCGTCACCAGCCCATGGCGGTCGGCCTGTTCGCCCGCACCTGCAGGGCCGACCACGGTGAGGACGAAGACGATCTTGAGATGCCCGCAGAAGCGCGTCAGGGCCTCGTTGAGCAACCGTCGTACGGGGGTGTCGCTGCGCCCCATCATGCGCTCCATGCCATAGCAGGCGCCGATGAAATGGCTTTCGTCGATGCCTTCCTTGCCGCCGCAGCCGACGAAGAGGTTCTTGGTGTGGTTGGCCATGCCCACCACTTCGTGCGGCACCACCTGCCCGATTGAGAGGATCAGGTCATGACCGCCCTGCCAGATCAGGCGATTCAGTTGGGCCGGCCACGGCTTGTCATAGATGCCCCCAGTCGCCTGCTTGACGTACGCCGCAGGCAGGGTGCCGACGGTGACCACGTCATGTCGCCAATCGTGCACTCGGAACAGGTCGTGGGGGACGCCTGCGTACATCTTGTCGATCTGCCAGGCTGGCATCGGCACGTGCGTGCCCAGGGCCGGCAGGATGTCGCTCAGGGCGCCCTGGTAGTGCTCATAGGTCGCCTGGGTGATGATCCCGGCACGGCTGTTGAAGCGGGTGAAATCGGGAGGTACCGCAAGAACCTTGCGCTTCGCTCCCAGGCGCGCGTACACCTCATGGAGGGCACGGCGCAGATCGTCGTCGCTGATCACCGTGGTAGGGGAGCCATGGGCGAAATAGGTGGTCATGGGCGTTTCGTGCGTCGTAGGGGGCGGCGGAGCCTACGGCCTTCGCCGTCCGGGAAGAGGGTGCCCTCGAGCTGGGCGAGCTGCTGCCGTGCCTGCGCAAAGCGCTCGGCGCGACGGCGGTCCGGGCGCACCGTGCTGCCGGCCACCGAGCTCAGGCGGCCGTCGCAGCCGAGTTTCTCCAAGGCGAACACCGCCGCCCCGCGCAGCGAGGCCTCGGGCTCGTCGAGCACCGTGAGGGGCTGGCCGAGGACATCGGCGAGGCGCTGCAGGCTGGTTGGGGACTTCTGGATGCCGCCACCGACGATGAAGCGGGGCGAGCCGGCGCCGCTGTCCATGCGCTCGATGATGGTGGCGAGCCGATGGTAGGTCGCTTCGGTGATCGCCTGCAGCAGATCGAGCGCAGTAGTCGACTGGCGTATGCCGACGATAGCGCCGCTGACATCCTCCCTCCATGTCGGTGCGCGCTCGGCATTCCAGAAGGGCAGTACCGCCAGGGCCTGATCGGGCCCGGCCTGCCGGGCCAGCGCATGCTCGATCTCCGCCTCGTCCGCGCCGAGGTTGAGCTCGCGCAGGCACCAGGCGCGAAGATTGCCGGCATTGGAGATGGCGCCGCCGATGAGGAAGCGCCGCTCATCGACGCGGTAGCAGAATAGGCCGAAAGGCGCCTGCGGCCGCGACGCGCGCGCGTCCGAATGCATGACCCGGACAGCGGCGCTGGTGCCGAAGTTGAGGGCCGCCAGACCCGGCCGGGTGGCCCCGGAGCCGAGGTTCGATGCCGCCCCATCGCCGATGGCGGGGAACCAGTCGGCCTCGCCCACGGTGGCCAGGCGCTTGCGATGCCGAGGCAGCAGATGGAGCGCGGCATCCGCTATGGGCGACAGCTGCTCGATGCTTATCCCTGAACTGCGCAGCATGCCTGGCTCCCAGGCGCAGGACGAGGGTGAATAGAGGCCAGTGCCGGTGGCCATGCCGTGCGCACAGCGGCGCTCGCCGCACAGCATGAGGTAGATCCACTCGGCAGGCGTCATCCAGTGGCGCACCTGGCGCACCACCGGACGGCGGGTACGCGCCAGCCAGCGCAGCTTGGCCGGCCAGAACGACGAGCGCAGCATGCAGCCGGTACGACGATGGACGAGTCGCTCATCGAGCGTCCGGCGCAACCGCTCGGCATCGTCGCGGCAGCGGCTGTCAGCCCAGGTGATCACCGGCGTCAGTGGCGATCCGGCGGCATCGCAGCCGATCAGGCTATGCCAGAAGCATGAGGTCCCGACCGCAGCGATGGCGCGATCGCGCAGGCGCCGATCGACCGCCTGCGCAGCGAGGGTGCGCCCGATGCAACCGGTGACCGCCGCCAGGAGCGTGGGCGGATCGAGTTCGGCGCATCCCTGGTGATCGGTGTGCAGGGTGTAGGCCTGCTGGGCGGTGGTCGATGACTGGCGGACGCCCCGCTCATCGAACAGGGCGGTACGGCACGACGACGTTCCGATATCGAGGGCCAGGACCAGCATCGGTGCGGGCCTCAGATGGTCTGGCTCAGGAAGCCGCCATCCACGCGGATATCGCTCCCGGTGACGAAGCCGCTCGCATTGCGGCAGGCCAGGAACACCGCCGCGCCCACCAGCTCCTGGTCGCTGCCGAAGCGCGACATCGGGGTGTGCGAGAGGATCTGCTGCGCGCGCGGCGTCGGACTGCCGTCTT
This sequence comes from Planctomycetota bacterium, assembly GCA_003136555.1. Lineage (GTDB taxonomy): Bacteria > Planctomycetota > UBA11346 > UBA11346 > UBA11346 > BOG-1363. The sequence continues at coordinate 57,006 of PLEW01000138.1, forward strand.
CGTTGAAGAGCAGGCGGCGGTTCTGCTCGGCCGGGAAGAACCCCGGGGTGATCGAATTCACCCGCACCCCGCTCTTCGCCCATTCTCGGGCGAGGAACATGGTCAGGTTCAGCACGGCCGCCTTGGCCGATGAGTACGAGACCACGCGCGAGAGCGGGAGGTGTGCGCTCACCGAGGCGATATTGATGATCGATCCCACGCCATTGGCGACCATAGCCGGTCCAAAAACCTGGCACGGCAGCAGCGCTCCGCCGACGAGATTGAGCTGGTAGTTCGACTGCCAATCCTCGAGGGTGATGGCCTCGAACTTCTTGTCGCCGACAACGGTGACCTTGGGGTCATTGCCGCCAGCGGCGTTCACCAGCACCGTCGGCGTGCCGAATGCCTTCAGCACCTCCTCGAGCACGGACTGGAGGTTCTCGCGCGACTGCGCATCGGCGGCGATGAAGACCGCCTTGCCACCCTCTTGGCGAATCTGGTGCGCGCGCTTCTCGCCGCGCTCGGTGCTGCGACCGACCACCACGACTTTTGCTCCAGCCATCGCCAGACCTTCGGCGAGCGACCCGCCCAGCACGCCCGTGCCGCCGATCACCACCGCGATATCCTCGGACAGGTCGAATAGTTTCACCAGGCTCTCCTTGTCTAGGGCTGCCATCGTCAGAACCGACCTCGCGAGTCAATTGCTCCGGCCAGACCCCGGGTGACCGATCGTCAGGCCCCGGGATAGGTGGTCATGCCGAGCATGTTGCGGCTGCGCTCGGCAACCGTGAAACCGGACGCTTCGAGTTCCGTGCGCATGCGTCGCCGCATCTCGCTTCCTCCGTCCAGCTGGCATTGTAGGATACGCGAGCTGCCACGGTGGTAGGCCAGCAGGGTGATGCGCTGGAGCTGCCGGTACGTGACTGCGCTGTGATCAGGATCCTGCCCATATTCGTCCTGCCAGGCGATGACCACCGCTGTGATGCCAAGCGATCGAGCTGCCTGCGCGAACGCCCGCTGATCAGGGAATGTAGTGCCGTGCATCATCGGTGATTGTGTTGAAATGACCAGATTTCTCCAGTAGGAAAGCCTGCAGTGAGCGAATCCAGATCAGCCCTTGCGACCATCGCGGATGCCGCACGGCTGCTGGCACCATGCCGCCGGCTGCTAGTGCTCTCGGGAGCCGGTCTGAGCGCCGATGCCGGAGTCCCTACCTTCCGCTGCGAAGGCGGTCTGTGGAACGAATACGATGTCGAGAAGCTGGCATCGCCGGAGGGTTTCGCCAAGAATCCCGAACTGGTGTGGGAGTGGTACCGCGAGCGCCGGTTGCGGGTCGCCGAGGCCAAGCCGCACAGCGGCCAACGCGCCCTCGCGCTGCTGCAGGAGCACTTCCCGGGCGGTACGGTGCTGATGGCGACCACCAACGAGGATGATCTGCTCGAACGTTCCGGCATCTCCCAGGTCATCCATCTGCATGGCTCGCTGTTCGACACCGCGTGCTCCGGGCACTGCGGCTGGCGCAGCCGGGATGGCGATGACAATTCGCTGAGCATGGTCCCGTGCCCGCGCTGCGGTGCGCCGACCCGTCCCGGATCGGTGTGGTATGGCGAACCGCTGCCGGCAGGCATTCTGCAGGCGATCACCCATTTCGATCCCGATGGATGCCTGCTGGTCGGCTCTTCCTGCATCGTCCAGCCGGTCGCCTGCATCCCGAGCGAGATGGCGATGGCCAAGCTGGCAGTGGTCGAGGTCAATCGCGAGGAGACGCCGTTCTCCCCGATCGCCTCCTGCAGCCTGCGCGGCACCGCCAAGGAGCTGTTGCCCGGGCTGGTCGATCTGCTCACCTCGCGGACCGTGCGCGAGCAGCTCCATCGCGGTACCTGATGCCAGGCCACGTGCAGGAACCAGGCAGCACAGCCCTGTCCGCTGGCAAGGAGGTGGGCTGAGATGGAGACGGACCAGCTTCGGCAGCTGGTCGCCGGCGCGCTGACGCGGGCCCTGGACAGCGAAGGCGGGCTGCTGCTGCTGGCGGTCAGCGGCGGGGCCGACAGCATGGCGCTGTGGGACCTGCTCGCCGGCCTGCCGCAATGGAAGCTGGCAATCTACCACCTCGACCATCAGCTGCGCGTCGATGCGCCGGAGGATTCCGAGCTCATCCGCAGGTATGCAGCCACCGCCGCCGACGCGGGGAGACCGGCGACACCCATCGTGTGCGAACGCCATGCGATCACCGACTATGGACGGCGCTGGCGCTGCTCGATCGAGATGGCAGGTCGCCGGCTGCGCTACGAGCGCTTGCGTGAGGTGGCACACCGCCTCGAGGCCAGGGCGGTGCTGACCGCGCATCATCGTGACGACCAGGCCGAGTCCGTGCTGGGCAACCTGCTGCGCGGGGCTGGCCCGATGGGACGTGCCGGGATCGCGGCCAAGCGCCAGCTGTCACCCACGGTGGCGATCGTGCGTCCGCTCCTGGGGGTCGCGCGCGCCGAGCTGCGCGAACACTGCCGGAGGCATTCCGTCCCGTGGCGCGAGGACAGCACCAACCGCGATCTTGGCTATCGCAGGAACTTCCTGCGGCTGCGGGTGCTGCCAGCCTTCGAGGCGGGGGTGCCGGGATTCACCAGCGCGCTGGTCGCCGTGAGCGAACGCGAGCAGGCCGCACTGGCGCTCAGCCAGCCGTTGGCTGAGCGTGCATGGCACGCAGGCCTGGGAGAGCGCGAACTGTCGCTCGCTGCCATCCCCTGCGATCCGGATCTTCGCTGGCAGGTCTGGGTGCGCTTGCTCGCCGTCCTGGGTAGCGCGCCGCAACGGCGGCAGCTCGCCGCCCTCGACCACCTCGCCGACGCTAAGATCGGCTTCCAGCTGACCATCGGCCGCTGGCTGGTTACCCGGCGCCGGCTGGTCATCGCCTGGCAGGAGCAGCATCCGCACGCGTCATCCGTCGCTCTCCAGCTCGCCGGGCCGGGATGGCACCGCCGTGGCGAGGACAGCATCGATTGCAGCATCACCACCGCCCCCTTGCGCCTCGATCTCGGTCCGCGGACGGCCCTCCTGGATGCGCGCGCCCTCACCTGGCCCCTGCACTGGCGGCAGGCGCACCGCCATGAACGCTGGCAGCCGCTCGGCTGCCCGGGGCATCAGACGGTGGTCAAGTACCTCGCCGCTCGCGGCGTCGCGAGCCGCTTGCGCTGCCTGACACCCGTGGTCGCCGACCAGCAGGGCATCCTCTGGATCCCCGGTCATGGGATCGCCGATCGTGCGCAGGTGCGTCCTGAGAGCGCCGCGGTGGTGCGCCTGGAGTGGCTGCCGGCTTGCCAGCAAGCGCAGGACGCTAGGGTGACGCACGCACCCGGCGAGGAGCAAGCCCATGGCCACAGCTGATGCATCCAGGCATCCGCATTCGATATCCAGCCATGCCAAGGTCGCAGCGGTGATCCTGGCGGCCGGCAAGGGCACGCGCATGGAGTCTGATCTCGCCAAGGTGCTGCATCCCCTGGCCGGGCGGCCACTGATCGCGCACGTGCTGGAGACCTGCCGCGCACTGTCGCTGGCCTGCAGCGTGGTGGTGGTCGGCTACCAGCGGGAGCGGGTCGAGCAGGCGGCGGCATCGTGGGGGGCGCGTTTCGCCCTGCAGGATCGCCAGCTCGGCACCGGGCATGCGGTGCTGAGCGCCGAGTCGGCCATCCGGTCCGAGCCCGGAGTCGCAACCGTCCTGGTCCTCTGCGGCGACTGCCCGATGGTGCCGGTGAGCCTGCTGGAGCGCGTGCTCCAGAAGCATCAGTCCAGCGCGGCGGCCTGTACCGCCGTCGGTGCCAGGCTCCCCGATGCGGGCCGCTATGGCCGCATGATCACCGATGCCGCCGGACGCCTGGCCCGTATCGTCGAATACAAGGATGCCTCCGACAGCGAGCGCGCGGTCAGGCTGATCAACTCGGGCATCTATGCCTTCTCGGCCGACGAGCTCTTCCGCTCGCTCAAGCGCATCACGCCCAACAATGCCCAGGGCGAGTACTACCTCACCGACGTGGTGGCGATGCTGGTGGCGCAGGGGAAGCTGGTCGAGCTGGTCGAGACCGAGGACGCGGCGGCGGTCATGGGCATCAACACCCCCCAGGAACTGGCGACGGCGGAGCGCATCATGGGCGTCGCTTCCGCCCATGGCGCCAGGCCTGGCGCCTAAGCCCCCATCCTGTCAGGCGTTGTCTTTCGCGGGCGCGACCTATAGTCCCGCGCCTCATCTGTACCATTCCCACCCGGAGCCACCATGGCCATCAAAGTCCATTACGAGAAGACCGCCAAGCTACAACCGATCAAGAAGAGCACTGTGGCCGTCATCGGTTACGGCAGCCAAGGTCATGCGCATGCCCAGAATCTGCGCGATAGCGGCGTGTCGGTGATCGTTGGCAACCACAACCGCACCAGCCCGAACGCCAAGCTGGCGCTCAAGCATGGCTTCGAGGTGATCCCGCCGGCTGAGGCGGTCAAGCGTGCCGACATCGTGATGTGCCTGGTTCCCGACGAGTTCCTCCCGGAGGTCTACAGCGCCGACATCGCGCCGAACCTGCGTGCCGGGATGATGTTGATGGTGGCACACGGCTTCAACCTCCACTTCGGCTTCGTCAAGCCGCCCCGCTTCGTCGACGTGACCATGATCGCGCCGAAGGGCCCGGGCCACACCGTGCGTTCGGAATACCTCAAGGGCGGTGGCGTCCCGAGCCTGGTCGCGGTCAAGCAGGATTACACCGGCACGGCGCTCAAGCGCGCCCTCGCCTATGGCAATGCCATCGGCGGCGCACGCGCGGGCATCATCGAGACCACTTTCAAGGACGAGACCGAGACGGACCTGTTTGGTGAACAGGCGGTGCTGTGCGGCGGCCTGAGCGCGCTCATCCAGGCCGGTTTCGAGACCCTGACCAAGGCCGGCTATCCCCCCGAGATGGCCTACTTCGAATGCCTGCATGAGGTCAAGCTGATCGTCGACCTGATGTACGAGGGCGGCATCTCCTATATGCGCTACTCGATCTCCAATACCGCCGAATATGGCGATTACATCACCGGGCCGAAGATCATCACCGACAAGACCCGCAAGACGATGAAGAAGATCCTCAAGGAGATCCAGAACGGCACCTTCGCCAAGGCCTTCCGCCTGGAATGCGGCAAGGGCAAGCCGTGGATGAACAAGATGCGCAAGTCCGAGTCCAATACCCAGATCGAGAAGGTCGGACGCAATCTGCGCAAGATGATGAAATGGATCAACTCGAAGGAGATCCGCAAGTAGGCAGGGCTTCACCGACCTGGGCAGGCTCCTCCAGGACCCGCGGCTCCGGCCGCGGGTCCTGCCGTTGCATGGGACAGGCGTCCGCCCGCACGCCTGGATGGTTGAGGCGTCGCGTCCCGTGCCCTAAGGTCGTCCATTCCTGGGATCTAGCGTGATGTCCTCGTAATTTGTCATATTGCGACCCAACCATAAAACCGCACGTTACTTACAGGGCACTTTATAACACCTGGATATCCGATTATGGGCACACTGTGACGGTCGCTATTCGTAGATCGCTCCGGGGGATGACGGTAGGAATAGGTGCATGGGACGTCTTATCGCACCACGACACGAATGGTACTCGCCTCGACGCGACAGCTCACGGGAGATCGTCGCATACGGAGTGGATCGACGCCGTGACGGCCACTTCCCTCTGACAAGCCGATGGGTCTCTGCGCATGGGATCCCAAGCGTCCGTTACCTGCATGTGGACGTTCAGGGTGCCTTGCCCCGCTTGATTTTGCATATGGGTCAGTACAAACCTGCATGCCGCTGCTCGCCCATGTCATTGCACTGCGGCCGACTCCTGCCCAGGTGACGCTCTTCCTCAAGGCCGCAGGCTGCGCCCGCCTGGCCTACCATTGGGGCCTGGCGCAGTGGAACCGCGAGTACCAGGCTGGCGGGAAGCCGAACTGGATGGCGCTGCAGAAGGCCTTCGTCGCCCGCATCGATGCCGACGTCCCCTTCATGCGCGAGGTCCCCTCGAGCGCCTACGCCCAGCCATTCCGCCATCTCCATCAGGCCTTCCAGCGCTTCTTTGCAGGGAATGCGCGCACACCCCGCTTCAAGGCGAAGCACCGCGATCAGCCCTCCTTCAAGGCGGGGAAGGTGCGGTGTGGCGACCAGCACATCATCCTCCCGGTCATCGGCGCCGTCCGCAGCACCGAAGCGCCGCGCTGGGCTGGCCGGGTGGTCTCCTCAACGGTCCGGGCGGACGCCGACCGCTGGATCATCACCATCCTCTGCGAGGTCGCCGAGGAGGAGGCGCAGCCGCCACCATCTCCGCCGACCACCGCCGGGATCGGCATCGATCTCGGCCTGCGCACCTTCGCCAGCTGTTCCGATGGCCGCCAGTTCCAGGCGCCGCGGCCACTGCGGTGCCATGCCAAGCGGCAGCGGCGCCCCTCGCGACGGCTGTCGCGGCGGCAGGCGGGCAGCAGACGCCGCCAGAAGGCCCGCCGGCGCGTGGCCCGTCTGCATCGGCGCATCCGCACTATCCGTAGCGCTTTCCTCCATCCGCTCGCGACCTCGCTCGCGCGCGATAGCCACGTGCTCGTGATCGAGGATCTGCATATCAGTGGCATGCTGGCGAATCATCACCTGGCCCGCGCGATCAGCGATGCGGGATGGTATGAATTCCGGCGTCAGTTGACCTACAAGTGTGCGCGGTACGGGCGCACCCTGCTCGCTGCCCATACATTCTATCCAACGAGCAAGCTCTGCTGCCAGTGCGGGAATCACAACCCGGCATTGACGCTCGCGGATACGGTCTATGAATGCACCGTCTGCGGGAATCGCATGGACCGGGATATCAATGCGGCAAGGAATCTCAGTCCCCTCGCTCGGAGGGGAATCGACGCACGTGGAGAGCGCACGGCTCTGGCATCGGCAGGTTGTCTACCGGTCCTACCAGCTCGTCGAAGCGTGAATCCGGGCGCTCGGACACGAGTGACAAATGATCTGGCCGAATTATCGGTCGGATCCCGGGACTGAGAGTAGGGTGGGCGGCGATGGCTGGCCTACGCCTAGTGACATGGACGATCTCGCAGGCGCTGCTCGCGCCGCTGCTGGGTGCCTCGCTTGGCTGCGCGGAGCAGCCGGCCGGGGAGCTGCCGATCCGGCTGCGCAGCGACCAGCAGCTGCCGCTCTGGCTCGCGGACACGCCGGTGATGGAGCGCCTCAGCGACGGCGCCCGCATCGAGATGCACCCGGGCGAGGCGCTCACCGACCTGGCTCCGGGCGCCTACCGCTGCGCCGGGCGCACGGTGCTGGTGCGCAGCGACGACAGCGCTGCCGGCCACGCGCTCAGCGTGGTGGGATTGCCGATCCTCGAGCTCGAACTGGGGAGCGCCGAGCAGCAGGCCGCCGACGCCGGTCGCGGCTTCAACGAGTTCTCGCTGCCCGTCTACGCCTGGCGCATGGCCGACGGCTGGCCTTGGCCATGGGTCACCCAGGGCTCCTACTGGGGTGGTCTGGCAGGCATCTGCTGGCGCATCACCGTGGACGGCAAGCCGTACGCCTACGACCGCGCCCTCGGCGCCTATGCCCGCGCCGATCATACCGCCATCCCCATCTCGACGGAACCGCCGTCGCGCACTCTCCAGGCCGTCCGCCGCGGCGATCTGATCGCCGCGCACGGCGTCACCGGCATCCTGGTCGGCGATGCCGGTGTCCCCGGCGTACTCGATCCGGCTGATGAGCTCGTCACCGCCTGCGTGGTGGCCGGGCAGCCGGCACGCGTCCGCCTGGTGCGCCTGGGCGATCTGGTGGGTCAGCAGCCCATCGATCTGTTCACCCGCGACCGGCCGCGGGGCGAGAGCCGGCTGAAGCCGCCCCCTGACCCCGACAACCCGTTGCATCAGATGTCGCTGAAGCGGCAGATGGTGGCCCTGGGGGGGATGTTCGCCCTGTGCGCGATCCTGATGCTGCGCTACCGCCGGCTGCGCCATCAGGGCGGCCGCAAGGTCACCATCGACCCGTTCCGGCCGAAGCGCTGAGCGTCTGGACAGCGGACTTAGGGCGAGATGCCGGGCACGAACTCGGTCTCCCAGGTGGGCACCGAATCGAAGATGCTGAGGTCCCAGCTGACGTTCTTGACCTTCTTGGTCGAGGTTTTGTTCAGGTAGTTCCACTTGACGTGGAAGAAGCAGCGGATGATGGGGAACTTGCTGGGCGGGAAGGCGCCGGAATAGCCGGAGCCGTCGCTGGCGGCGAGCCCGAACAGCAGTTCGTTGTGCTTGCCCATCCAGCAGGTCGGGGTGTTGGTGAGGGAGAACTGAGCGGCATCGGCGGCATCGTAGAACCAGTTGATCGGCATGGTGGTCGGCAGCCCGAGGGGGTAGCCGCTGGCCTCGAAGCAATAGCTCGATCCGGCCTGTGCGCCGTTCATCGGTCCGGCATCGTACATGCCCGAGAGGTTGTTCGTGCTGTCCAGGATGCCGCGTCCCATATGGGGGTCCTGGCCCCCGCCATTGGCCGTATCGAAGGGGCAGAGGAAGACCTTCACCAACCCGGTCAACGGCCCACCGGAATGGACCAGATCGTTGGTGCTGTTGACGGTGGTCGTGCTGGTGGCGCTGGAATCGCCGATCATATGATCGGGGAAAGCGTCGGTGTTGTCGCTCTTGTAGACCTCGATGGCGCCGGCGATCTGCTGCAGGTTGTTGCCGCATTTGACCTGGCTGACCAGTTGGCGGACCAGGCCGATGACCGGGACCAGCAGTCCCGCGAGCACGGCGATCACCGAGATCACCACCAGGAGCTCGAGAAGCGTGAATGCGCTGCGTCGGGCCATGGAGCTGCTACCCTGCATGTAGGTCCATGTTGATCCCTGGTGAGGGCTTACAATCCCCGACTGGCGCAGCCTGGGCGCCTCCTGCGCCTCCTGCCGCCGCGGTCGGGGCTGCTGGGCGATGGTCAGCGTGAGCGGGTGGACCATGGTCTTGCGGGACGCGGGATATCGACCAGCCTGTCCGACATGTCAACGCCTGTGTCGATCCCTGCGCCAGATACCCTCCAGGCAGGTCTTAAGGAGTGGGACTGGTGCTGCCAGGCGCTTCTGCAAGGGCGCCTAGTGGTGGTCGTGCGCAAGGGCGGCATCCATGAGCGCAAGGGGGGTCTCTTCTCCCTCGATCATCAGCGTTTCGCCTTGCTGCCAACCCACTTGCATCAGCGTTCCGATCGGCTCACCGCCGCCGCCGCGGGCCAGGTGGCGGCTGCGAGTCCCGCTCCTGAGCCGGGCCTGCTGAGCATCGCCTGCTGGGCGGAGGTGGTGCAGGTGTGGAAGGTCACCGAACTGGCGCGGCTCCTGGCCCTGGGAGAGGAACTCATCTGGAGCCACGAGGAACTGGCCGCCCGCTTCCATTATCGCAGCCAGCCCTGGCTCTTCCTGGTCGCCCTGCGCGTCCTGCGCCTGCCAACCGTCCAGCGGCTGCCGGACTTGCCCCGCTATGCCGGCTGCGTCAGCTGGGTCGAGCTCGAACAGCCTATCACCTGCTCCGCGTCCCAGGCAGTCCTGGACGACGAGCGGCTGGCCCGGCGCGTCGCGGGCATCGCCGATGTGCTCTCCAGACCCTGACCGCCCCCCGTACAGGATCGTTCACCCGCCATGCATCACACCACCGCAACGCTGCTGGTCAGCTGCCGCGATCGCACCGGCCTGGTCGCCGCGCTCTCGGATTTCGTCTTCCGCCACGGCGGCAACATCATCGATGCCGACCAGCACGCCGAGAGTGGAGCGGACAACGGCCAGTTCTTCATGCGCCTGCGCTTCGACATCGGCGGCTTCACCCTCGATCGCGCAGGGATCGCCGCATCGCTGGGCGCGCTCGCGCGCAAGTTCGAGCTCAACCACCAGATCTCGTACAGCGACAAGCGGCAGCGCGTGGTGATCTTCGTCTCCAAGACGCCGCATTGCCTCTATGACCTGCTGCTGCGCCAGCAGCTGGGCGAACTGGGCGGGGACATCATCGCCGTGGTGTCAAACCACCGCGAGCTGCAGACGGTGGCGGGGCATTTCGGCCTGCCTTTCCACTACATCCCGGTCGGGGCAGCGGGGAAGGACGAGGCTGAACAGCAGCAGCTGGACCTGCTCGCGTCCCTGGATGCGGACCTGGTGGTCCTGGCCCGCTACATGCAGGTCCTCTCGCCGCGCTTCCTCGAGCAGTGGCACAGCCGCGTGATCAACATCCACCACTCCTTCCTCCCGGCATTCGTCGGTGCCAAGCCCTACCACCAGGCCAAGGAACGGGGGGTGAAGATCATCGGGGCGACCGCCCATTACGTCACCCCGCAGCTCGACCAGGGCCCGATCATCGAGCAGGACGTCATCCGCGTCAGCCATCGCGACGAGGTCGAGGATCTGGTGCGCAAGGGACGCGACCTTGAGCGCCAGGTCCTCAGCCGAGCCGTGCATGCCCATCTGGATCGGCGCGTGCTGATCTCGGGCACGCGCACCATCGTCTTCACCTGAGCCCGCGCTTCGCCATCACCGCGGCGCTGGCAGGAAGCGCACCTCCGCCGACAGGCGCTTCATCTCCACTTGGCCGCTGCTGCCCATCTCCTGGTCGAGGGCCTCGATCCGGCCTCGCAGCAGATCGATGCGCTCCTCGCGATCCTTGGCACCCAGGGTGGAATGATCGCCCTCGAGGCGCACGAGGTCGGTGCGCATGACGGCGACATCAGCCTTGGTCACGATCTGGGCGCCGCTTGCGCCGATCAAGCCGAAGACCGCGAAGGCGCCGTCCTGTCCGTGAAGATGGTGGGGCGCCGCCCCATGGATCTGCTGGCAGTGGAAGTAGCGGATTTCGGGCGGCTGGTGCGAGAGGAGCTCATTGGGGGTGGTCGATCCCAGCCCCTGATCATCATACCAGTACTCCAGTCCGCTGGCCGGGCATACGCTCAACTCGTTGCCGCGCAGGCGTTCCGCGTACTGCTCTGGCGTCTCGTCCCGATGCGGCTGGGAGGGGATGTTGCCGCCCAGGTAGTTCCACAAGACCAGGCCGGCGGACCCGGTGCGTCCCGGCAGCCAGAGATCGCCCGGCTGGGGGTTGACGATGCTGGGGAAGGACCGATGGCCGTGATCCTCCACCCAGGCATTGATCGCACCGCCGAGCCTGAAGAGGCGGAAGCGGCAGCGTTCATTCACCGCACTCGGCCTGGCGATCAGCGCCAGGGCCGTGATGGCGATGGCCAGGACGATGGCCACCGCGACCAGCAGGGCGGTTTGGGAGATGCCGCGTTCCATGCAGCGAGTCTAGCCCGGCTTCCGGCCCCTGTCACCGGGAAACGCTTGTGCGACGGGCGAGAATGCGAGCCTGTGACTACGATGACACTGGCCAAGCGCGTGATGACGGTGAGCGGCTGGACCTTCCTCAGCCGCGTGCTCGGCCTGGTGCGGGATCGCCTGTGGGCAGGTGCGCTGGGCGGCTCGCTGGTGCTCGACTGCTTCCTGATGGCCTTTGCCCTGCCCAATCTGCTGCGCAACCTCTTCGGCGAAGGGGCCCTCGCCGCGGCATTCGTGCCACGCTATGTGCAGGCCCGCGACCGGGATGCCGCCTCGGCGGAGTACTTCGCCGGCACCGTCCTCACCCGCCTGGCGCTCTTCCTCAGCGCCGTCTCGGCCGCCGGCATGGTGCTCGCAGGCGGAGTCTACTGGTATGCCATCGCCTGGCTCCCCGACTGGCAGCGCCTGTCGCTGGTCGCCCTGCTGTCGATACCGCAGATACCCTATCTGCTGTTCATCTGCGTGGCGGCAATCATGGCGGGCGTGCTCAATGGCCGGCGCCGCTTCGCCGCTGCGGCGGCGGCTCCGGTCATCCTCAACCTGATCCTCATCAGCACCGCCTGCCTTGGACCCGAGCGGGAGGGCCGCCTGCTGCCCTATGCCGTCCTGCTCGCAGGCATGGTCCAGGTGGCGATGCTGGTGGCGGCCCTGATGCGTTCCGGCGGGCTGCCGCCCTGCCAGCCCCGCGCGACCCCCGAGGAGCGCGCGATGCGCATGGCCCTGGCGCCGACGCTCATCGCCTCGGGCGTCTACCAGCTCAATGCCTATCTCGACACCATCATCGCGATGGTCTTCGTGCTCGGCGATGGGCCGGTCTCGTACCTCTACTTCGGCAACCGGCTGCTGCAGTTCCCCATGGCCCTGATCGGCCATGGCGTGACCACCGCTGCCTACCCCGAGCTCGCCAGCTCGGCCTCAGAAGGCTGGGCCGCGACTGGACGCGGCCTGAGGGAGGCGTGCCGGCTGCTGGCCTTCTGGCTGCTGCCGGCGGCCTTCGGCCTGCTGGTCACCGCCGAACCGGTGGTGCGCACCATCTACCAGACCGGTCGCTTCACCGATGAGGCGGTAGCGCGCACCGTCCTGGTGACCCAGATGCTCGCCCTTGCCCTGGTGCCGATCTCCCTGGCAAAGCTGCTGATGCGCGCCTTCCATGCCCGCCTCGACCAGCGCACGCCGATGCGCATCTCGCTCGCGATGGTGGGGCTGAACCTGGTGCTCAACCTGATCCTGGTGCAGACCAGCCTGCGCGAAGCGGGCCTGGCCCTGGCCACAGCGATCTCGAGCGCCGGCGGTTGCATCGCCTATCTGGTCCTGCTGCACCGCCGCGGCGCCGGGATGGTCATCGAGCCGGCCTCCCTCATCCGCCCGATCCTGGCAGCGCTGGCGATGAGCGTCGCGGTATCGGCCCTGCTGCGCTGGTGGCCCCAGCCGCAGGGAACCGGTTCCGGCCATGCGGCCATGCGCCTCGCCGCCGCCGTCATCGTGGGCATGGCGATCTACCTGCTGATCAGCGGGACTGGGTGGCTTCGTCGGCGTCGGAACGCCAGCGCAGCCGCCGCAGCCACCGTCGCGGCACCGGACAGCTGAGGGCCCATCGGCTGCCCGCCGATGCCAGCACCTGGTGGAGCTACCCCGGCAGCGGCGGCATCAGGCCGGCGCGTTGGGGCGCCAGGCTGAACTGCGCAATCCAGCTGCGGCCGTAGAAGCGGCGCTCGCCCTCGCGCAGGCGCGCGGGCAGATGCGGCAGCTCGCAGCCCCGCTCGCCGCGGATGACCATCCGGCCACCGGCGCCGAGGGTCGCGGCGCTGAGGGCCATGAGCTCGCTGATGAGATCCGGCTGCTCGGCGAACCACGGGAACGGGGGGTCGAGGAACACCAGGTCCAGGCCATGCAGCCCCGGCAGGACGTTCTGGAACGGCCGCGCATGGAGGCGCAGCGCCTCAGGGCTGCCGAGGCTGCGTATGTTCGCCTGGAGGATGCTGATGGCGTGGCGGGAGGATTCCACCAGGTGGACCAGGCGAGCGCCACGGCTGAGCGTCTCGCAGCCGAAGGAACCCGAGCCAGCGCAGACATCGGCGACCGACCAGCCGGTGCACTCCTGTCCGAGCCAATCGAAGAGCGACTGCTTGATGCGATCCGGCAGGGGGCGCGTCTCCAGCCCGGGTGGCGCCAGCAGGCGCCGGCCGCGCAGGGTGCCGCCGATGATCCGCAATGTCATGGGTGCCACCTCACCAGGGCCGCCCGCCGCCTGGATACAGGCGCGCGAGATCCCGCCAGAAGTGCGGATAGGTCTTGGCCGTGCAGGCCGGATCGGCGATGGTGACGCCGCCGGCGATGGCGCCGAGGATGGCGAAGCTCATCGCCATGCGGTGATCGTGGTAGCACTCGACGGTCGCCGGCCGCAGCGGGCGCGGGGTGATGGTCAGCCAGTCCTCGCCATGCTCGACCGCCTGGCCGAGACGCCGCAGTTCGGTCACCGTCGCTGCCAGGCGGTCGGTCTCCTTGATGCGGATGTTGGCGATATTGCGGATGGTGGTCGGGCCCTCGCACAGCGGGGCGATCGCCGCCAGGGTCATGACGGTGTCGCTGATGTGGTGCATGTCGACCTCGATGCCGCGCAGGCGCCGCGGCCCGCTCACCGTGGTCGACGTGCCGTTGCCGCTCCCAGCTCGGCTGTCGGCGCCCGAGACCGCCGCCCCCATCGAGCGCAGGACTTCGACGAAGGCGAAATCGCCCTGCAACCCACCCGGTGAAAGCCCGGGCACGGTGATGGTCGAGCCGCTCGCGGCCGCGAGGGCGAAGGGATAGCTGGCCGAGGAGGCATCCGGCTCGATCTCATAGCTGGGCATGACGCTGGCGTCGGCGCGCCCGGCGATGCCATAGCGGCGCCGACCATGCACATGGAAGCCGGTGGCGGTGCTGTCGATGCGTCCGCCGAACTGCTCGACCATGGAGATGGTCATGTCGATGTAGGGCCGGCTGACCAGGTCGCCGGCGATGGTGATGTCCAGGTCGGCAGCGAACATCCCGGCTGCCATCAGCAGGGCGGTGAAGTACTGGCTCGAGCGCTCCCCGGGCATGGTGACCCGGGTGCTGGTGATCTGCCCACTGCGCACGGTGATGGGCGGACAGCCGCTCGGGCAGTCGACCACGATGCCGAGCTGGCGCAGGCCATCGACGAGGTCCATGATCGGGCGCTTGGCCATCGCGCCATCGCCGACGAAGGTGACCTGACCCGGCACCAGCGCGGCGAAGGCGGCGAGGAAGCGCACGGTGGTGCCGCTGTTGCCGACGAACAGCGCCTGTCGTGGCGTGCGCAGCCGTGCCAGGCCGCCCAGCACGCGCACCCGTTCGCCGGCGTGCGCGTCGGCGCTCTGCGTCTCGACCGATATGCCGAGCTCGGCCAGGCATTCGCGCATGCGATGGGTGTCGTCGCTCGCCAGCACATTAACCAATTCGGTGCGCTCGCTCAGCGCGGCCAGGACCAAGGCGCGGTTGGTGATGCTTTTCGAGCCCGGCACCCGCCACTCGCCGACCACGGGGGAGGTGAGCGCGGGGATGGCCAGGGGCAGTCGCGGATCCATGTCGGGAGGATGGAAGGACATCGCCAGGGCGCAAGCCTGCCAGGCGGGTCCGCGAGGGGGTTGATACTTGTTGCATCGGGATGCCATCTACACTGCTCCGGACATGGCACGACTTCCCGAGAAGACCCTCCTGCTGTCCGACCTGGCGACGATCGAGCGCGAGATCGCGGTGCTGGAGCATGCTCCGCGGGCCGAGGCGGTAGCCGGGTTCAGGGCGCTGCGCCAGCGTGAGCTGGTCAACGTCGCCAAGGCCCAGCTCGCCCAACTCGGCACCATCACCGGCCTGGATGTCGTCAGCGCCCTGGCCCTGCTCACCGATGCGATCATCCGCGCGCTTGCGCGCCGCGCCTTCGACAAGGCCGGAGCGGGGCCGGACTGGACCAGCCAGGTGGGGGTCTTCGCCCTCGGCGGCTATGGCCGCGGCGAACTCAACCCCTATTCGGACATCGATCTGATGGTGCTCGGCCTTGATGCGCGCTCGCCGGCATGGCTGACGGCGGCCAATGCCGAGCTTCAGACCCTGCTGTGGGACGTCAAATTCACCGTCGGCGCCAGCCTGCGCAGCCTGCCCGATCTGGAGCGCATCATCGATGAGGATTTCGTCACAGCCACTGCTGTGATCGAGCAGCGCAGCCTGATGGCCGGGGCGCGCATCGAGGAGGGGATGAACGAGCTCTTGGCGCGCTTCCGCCGCCGCCGCTGCAATCCCTACCTGAAGTTCAAGATCGAGGAGCTCGAGAAGCGGCGCAGCCAGGCCGGCGTCAGCATCTTCCAGATGGAGCCCAACCTCAAGTCCAACCCCGGCGGCTTGCGCGACGTGCAGCTCCTGCGCAATGCCGCCTACATCGTCTACGGCAGCCGCGAGATCGCCGCGCTCAGCGAGCTCGAGGTGATCACCCTCGACGACCTCAAGCAGGTCGAGGCCAACAACGACTACCTGCTCCTGCTGCGCTCCCTGCTGCACTGCCATCATCAGCGCAAGCAGGATGTCTTCCAGCTCGCTGACCAGGTGCGGGTGGCGAAGCAGTTCGGCTACCAGGACGTCAGCCGTCTGCGCGCGGTCGAGCATTTCATGAAGCTGCATTTCGCCCGCGCGCTGCACGTGCACCAGATGGTCGAGCTGTGCATCAGCCGTCTGCGCGCCAAGGGCCATCTCGGGCGCTGGACCCTGCTGATCAAGACGCGGCGCACCATCGACAAGGATTTCGTCTCGGTCCAGGGCCAGGTCTACCTCGCCCATGGGGACTTCTGGTCGCTGGCAGACGCTGGGCAGCGCTTGCTGCGCATGTGCCGCTCGGCCCAGATGCGTTCGCTGCGCCTCAGCTTGGAGTTGCAGCGCGCCATCAACGCGAACCTGTGGGTGGTCACCGACGAGGTGCGCTCCGACAGGGCCGTCGCCCGGGTCTTCCTCGACATCATCGGCGACCTCGGCCGGACGCGGGCGATCCTCGAGGACATGCACAACTCCGGCCTGCTCGGCGCCTACCTGCCTGAATTCGGCAACCTGACATGCCATATGCAGTTCGGCAGCTATCACCAGTTCACCGTCGATCAGCACACCCTGTTCGCGATGGGCAACCTGGACGAGGTGGCGAACGCAACCGTCAACGGCCTGCCAGGCATGCGCACGATCTTCCCGAGCGTCAAGCGCAAGGACGTGCTCGCGCTCGGGCTGCTCCTGCATGACATGGGCAAGTACATGGGCCGGGGCCATGTCCCGCGCGGCGCCCTGATGGTCTCCCAGGTCGCCCATCGCCTCGGCTTCGACGAGACCGAGGAGGACCTGTTCTACTTCCTGGTCGAGCGCCATGTTGTGCTCTCCGACGCCAGCCGCATGCGCGACTTCAATGAACCCCAGTTCATCGCCACCCTTGCGGGCATGATGGGCAACCAGGACCGGCTCGACATGCTCTACTGCCTGACCTGGGCGGATGCCAAGGCGGTCGGCGAAGGGGTGCTGACCGGCTGGCAGGAGGCCCTGCTCGGCGAGCTCTACCAGGCGCTGAGCGCGCGCTTCCGGGCAGGCGGCCAGACGGTGTCGACCAGCCGGCTCGAGATGCTCGGGCAGGAGCTGGTCGCCACCGGCGTCGGCAAGGCGCAGGCGGCCGCCTTCCTCGCCGATCTGCCCCACAACTACCTGCACCAGGTCCCACCCGGCGATCCACCCAAGCACTTCCGCGTCCTCGAGCAGGCGCGCGCCACCGGGGTCGGGGTGAGCTACGAGCTCAAGGACAAGTACATCCTTCTCGCCGCCGCAGTGCCGGACCGCCATGCGCTGTTCGCCGATGTCACCGCGACCTTGAGCGGGCACGGCTTCGACATCATCGATGCGCGCACCTGGGTGACCCATTCCGGCATGGTGGTCTACAGCTACCGGCTCTCGACCATCTATCCGACGCGTGTGCGCGAGGAGGAGGCCTGGACGCGCTTCCGCAAGGATCTGCTCGCCGTCTCGACCGGGAAGCTCAGCGCCGAGACCCTGCTCGCCAAGCGCCGCAACAGCATGGCGGTGGCGAAGCCCGCCGATAGCGGCTTCGATGATCCGGCGGTGAAGGTCGAGCAGCGCACCAGCGAGCACCACACCATCGTCGACATCCACACCAAGGACGAAGTGGGCCTGCTCAGCCGGCTCTGCCGCAGCATCTCCTCCTACGGCTGCGAGATCTCCTTCGCCTGCATCAACACCATGGGCGATGTGGCGGTCGACGTCTTCTACGTGGACAAGGCCGGGGCCAAGCTCAGCGATGACGAAGCCGAGGGCCTGCGCCAGCATCTGATCGCCAGCCTCAACCTCGCCACCGCCTGACCCGCGCGCCAGCGCCAGCGCGCGCGGGTGCCCGGTCAGGCTGGCCTGGGCCCCGCCAGCCACCGTCCAGACCCCCGGTCCGCCGCCGCGTCCGCCCGCAGTTTTGCGCGAACCATGACCAAGCTCCTGCGTCCATACCGCCAGGCAGGCCGCCATGCCATAACCCGTCGATTCTCAGGCGCCCTCATGATCCCGCAGACCATCCTGCTCGGGGCATTCTCGGTGGCCTGCCTGCTGGGCGCTGCCGATCCGTCCGGCGACTTGGCTGAGCGCTTCGCCCTCGCCAGCGATCGCGCAGCCGTGGTCGACCGCCTGATCCCCGGGACCGATGACTACTATTACTACCGCGGGCTGCTGGATCAGCAGCAGGGCAAGCTGCTCGAGGCCGACGAGCTGCTGAAGTCATGGGATGCCGCGCTGAGCGAGGGCAAGCGCAGCGATCCTCGCCAAGACTGCCTGGCCGAGCGCCAAGCGGTGCTGTGGTTCGAGCGCGATCCGGTCGAGGGCGCCCGCCGTCTGCAGCGCTGCCTGGAGATCTCCTTCGATGCACCGGCGTCGCCAGCGCGGTAGTCGAGCGCTGCAGCTTTGTGAAGGCCGAGATCGAGCAGGAGGTGGTCCTCGACCCGCAGCAGGCGGTCGTGGATCTCCCGCTGCCCGAGGCGCTGCGCAATCGCAATCTTGCCATCGAGGTGTCGGGCGCCGGCGAGCGGCAGATGCTCTCCTCGTTCGCCAACGTCCTCGATGTCCGGCTGGCGCCGCGGGATGGCCAGGTGCAGGTCCTGCATGCGGGCGATGGCAAGCCGCTCAGCGCGGTCTACGTCAAGGTCTATGCGGAGGAAGCCAGCGGGCAGGTTCACTTCCACAAGGACGGCTACACCGATCTGCGCGGGCGCTTCGACTATGCCAGCCTGAACGCCGACCCGCTGAGCGGCTGCAAGCGGCTGGCGCGCTATATCGACGCCGATGGCGCTGGCGCCAGCGTGCAGCAGGTCTCGCCCCCGTAGCACCGGCCGGCTGGCGCGTGCTGGTCGACCTAGACCGCGTGGTGCTCTGCAGCCAGGTGATCGAGAAGCACGGCGAGCTGCACGTCGAGCGCGGTGACCTGATTGCCGGCATCATGGGTGCGCAGCTGCACGGTGATGCGGTTGTAGACGTTGGTCCACTCCGGATGGTGATCGAGCCGATCGATGGCGTCGACCCCGGCCTGCATGTAGGCGATCGCCGCCTTGAAGGTGGTGAAGCGGTAGGTGCGTACCAGGCCGCCGGTGGTGCCGGTCCAGCCAGGCAGGGCACCAAGCGCCTGGGTCACCTGTGCCGCGGTCAGGGCAGTGGCGGTGGGCATATGGTCTCCTCGCGTGTGGTGGAGGTCGCCCTCCCGGTGTCCAGACTGTACCGCTGCGGCAGGCCTGGTGCACCGTTATGGTAGGCCCTGCGCGGCACCCGCCACCGCCAAATCATGGACGAGCCCGCTCAGTCCGCACCAGCAGCTCGGCGAAGGCGAGGCGGTCGGCGCTGGCGATCTCAGCCAACCAGCGCTTGGCATCCTCCGGGTAGCCCGCCGTCGGGCGCAGTCCCGGCTGGCGCTGGACGAACCAGCGGTTGAGCAGCAGCATGTGCAGTTCGCGGGCGTACTTGGCGATGCAGCTGGCGATCGCCGTCAGCGGGCTCGCCGATTCGCCATCGACGAGGAAGGCGACGCGCTGGGGGCCGCCAGGACCCTCGGCGAGGTAGCGGCTCGCCAACGGGCCCTCCTCCTCGATCAGCACCAGCGCATTGCCCCAGGAACGCTGCACCAGGTCGCGGTAGTACCGCCTCCCACCCAGACGGTCGACCACCGTCGTCGACGGGCCCGAGCGCGGCATGCCTGCCAACAGGCTGCTGACCAGCTCCAGTTCGAGTTCGGCCTTGTTGCTCCCCGAGCCGATGCTGCGGCTGTAGGCGCGGGGATGGACGATGCGTCCCGCGACGCCGAGCGGCCGGATGCCGGGCAGGGACCATCCCTGGCTGTGGGAGCGGGCGACCGGCAGGGCGAGCTCCGCCGCGCCGGCCATCCAGGGAGCCTGACCGCGATCCTCCTCCTGCTCGCCCAGGAGGGCGAACAGCGACGCGGCGGTGGCCGGCTGCGCGCCCACCAGCCAGCCGACCGCCGAACGGGCGACCGTCTCCAGGGGCGCGAGATCGCCGGGGCGGTGCAGCTGCTTGCTGTCGCGCACCCCGGTGGCGGCTGCGGCGAAGGTGGAGCGCAGGGTGTCGTCGTCGGCGCAGTCGGCCTGCACCGATACCACGCACAGCGGTCCGAGGGTCGGACCGTAGCCGGCTTCATCGATGCCCATGCACAGCATGGCCAGGACGCTAGTGGTCCCCGGCGCAACGCCATGGCCGATTGCGTGGGGATGTGGCGACCGTGGCCAGCGACGGACCAGGCACTAGCATGCGCTGGTGCGCTCCGTGGTCCTCCTCGCCATCGCCCTGGCTCTGAGCCTGCTGCAATACAGTTGGCTGGCGCAGTGGGCGGTCACCCCGGACCTGCCGCTCGCCCTCGCGGCCTGGGCGATGGTCGACGGGACAGAGGATGGGGTGCTGTGGCGCGCCTGGCTGATCGGCATCGTCGCCGACTTCGTGGATCCAGGCAGCGAGTATTTCCATGCCATCACCTACCTCCTCCTGGCGCTCGCCTATCTGCCGCTGCGCAGCCTGGTCTTCCGCACCCGTTCGACCGCCTGGGCGAGCTGGGCCGCGGTATGCTCCATCCTCGCCGCCCTGGCGGATGGCTGGATCTCCGGCTTCGGCGACAGTACCTGGAAGACCATGGCCCTGAGCGCGGGCGAGACGGCGGTATGCGCCATGGCGGTGGGCTGGCTGTTCGGCGGCCTGCGCGGCTCCTGGCACCCGGTGGGCAAGGGCGGTGCCTGAGCGCTCAGCCACGCCGGTCGGCCGGGATGGCGATGCCGACCTGGCTCAGCACCTCGGTGGCGTAGCAGCCGGAGGGCAGCGCGAATTCGATCCAGGCCGGCTCCCCGGGCGTCACCGTCGCAGGGGTGCGGAAGGGCGTCACCAATGCTCGCCGTTCGCCCGGGCTCTCGAGCGCTCCGCCAACGTCCAGCCAGCTCCAGGCGATGCCGGTCGCTGCCGCCCAGGAGCGTTCCTGGGCTTCGATGTCCGGTAGCGGACGCAGCCTGCTGGTACCCGGCAGGGGGGCGGTGGCGAAGGCATCGAGGGTGCCTGGAGCGCTGCGCCGGTTGGTCGCATCGAGATCATCGGCGGTGACCAGGAAGGGTGCACCGCGGGTGGTGCAGCCGAGATCGCCGACCCGCAGGGTATGCACCAGCCCGGCGTCCTGACGTGCGGTGAGGATGGCATTGAACACCGCGCTCTGGGCTGCCGATGCCACCAGCTTGCGCAGTTCCCCGGCAGCGCGCAATGCTGCCGGGGCATCGTCGGCTCGGCGGCGCAAGGCGGCCAGCACCTGGCCTTCGGGGCCGTGCCGGAACCCGCTTGGCAGGGGCTCGCCGAACTGCCAGTGTCCGCTGGGATCGATGATGCGCGCGACCGCGCCGGCAAGATCGCCCGCACCCCAGGCCTTCGCCGTCGCCAGCGTCGAGCCGCCGATGCCGAAGCGCTGTTCGCCGAAGCGGTTGCGGATACCCTCGTGGGCCAGCCGCGCCAGCGCTGCGCTGACGCGCTCCAGCTCGGCTGGGTCGCCGAGTCCGCCGATGGCGAGGCGGAAGCGGTTGCCGCTGAGATGGCCGAGACGCAGCTTGTTGCCATGGCGTCCGACATTCAGGACGGCAATGCGCCCGCGCCCGGCGAGGCCGGGGAGCTGCGCCAGCCTGCTCTCGTCGCCAGCCAGGATGCTGAACCACTGGCGGGTGATGGCATGGCGGTCCTTGCGGCCGGCGAAGCCGATGTCCATCCTGCGGCAGCCCAGGCTGCGCGACATCAGCTCGACCACGGCCTCGGTGGTCAGGCCCTCCTTCTCGATCTCGACATAGAGGTGCTCGCCGCTGCCGCTCGGGGCGTAGGACGGCTCCTCGATCACCTGGAAATGCGCTGCACCGGGCAGCAGGCTCGGCCCTGCGGCAGGAGCGGGAGCGAGGCTGGGGACCAGTGGCTGTTCGCGTTCGCTCATCGGCTGCCGGAGGAGGCGCGCTCGGCATCCCGCTTCGCCTCGCTGATGCATTGCTGGTGGTAGAGCGCGCGCAGGGTTCTGGCCCAGCGCCCGACGGCGCCATCATGGATGCTCCGGCCGTCGACCCGCACCACCGGCATGAGCTCGCGCACCGCCGAGGTGATCCACACCTCATCGGCGGTGTAGAGATCGTCGCGGGTGAGATTGCATTCGTACCATTCCAGGCCCTGGGCGGTGGCGAGCGGACGGATGCCGGCCTTAGTGATGCCGGCCAGGCAATCGACGATGGGCGTGAGCACCCGCCGCCCCTTGACGATCAGGACGTTGCTGGTCACCCCCTCGGTGACGTAGCCCTTGGCGGTGACGTAGAGCGCTTCGTGGGCGCCCGAACGCTCTGCCAGCTGGATGCCGGTCTTGCCGACCAGGTAGTTGGTGGTCTTGAGCGCAGGCAGGTGCCGGGTGGCCTCGAAGGTCACCGCCGAGACGCCCTCGCTGTAGGAGCGCTCAGGTGGGGCATGCACATCGCGTGCGATGAGCACCCAGGTCGGCGTATCGGCGCCGAAGACGCCGTCGGTGTTGCTCCCGGGGGTGACGACGAAGTTCACCCGGATCTCATCATGGCCGCTGCGCCGCTGCAGCTCGCCGATCAGCGTGCGCGCCGTCGCCTCGGTGAAGCAGGGTTGCAGGCCGAAGGCGGCGGATGACTCCCACAGGCGGCCGAGATGCTCGTGCAGCGCATGCGGCAGGCCACCGCCATAGGTGCGCAGGGTCTCGAAGGCGCCGACCCCGCGCAGGAAGCCGAGGTCGAGGACGCTGACGGTCGCTTCGGACGCGCTGACGACGCGTCCATTGACGGCAAAGAGATCGGTAGGCATGGGCCAGCACAGGATGGCGACGGGCAAGCCCCTGCAATGGCGGTCTGCGGTGCGCCGCCAGGGGTCACTCCGGCGCCAGGTCCCCGAACAGGGTCAGGCTGGTGGAGCGCGCGATGCGGATGTCGACGAGGTCGCCGATCACCTGGTCGCGAGATGCCCCATCCGGCGCATAGCGCGGGAAGACGATGTTGAGGTTGCCGATCGAGCGGCCGCACAGCATGGCATCGTCATTCTTGCTCGGTCCTTCGACCAGCACCGCCCGGCTCTGGCCGTGGAGGGTGGCGTAGTGCTGACCCTGATGGGTCAGCTGCAGGTCGAGCAGGCGGGTGCAGCGTTCGCGCTTGACCTGCTCCGGCACATCATCGGGGAGGTGCGCGGAGGGTGTCGCCGGGCGCTGGGAGTACATGAATACGTAGGAGCTGGCGAAGCGCACCTCCTCCATCAGGCTGACGGTATCATTGAAGTCGGCATTGCTCTCGCGCGGGAATCCGACGATGAAATCGGACAGCAGCTCGATGTCCGGCATGCGCCTGCGTGCGCGCTCGACCAGGACCAGGTATTCGCCGCGGGTGTAGCGCCTGCCCATCAGCCGCAGCATGCGGTCCGAGCCGCTCTGCGCCGGCACATGCAGGTGCTTGGCGACCTTGGGCAGCTCGGCCATGGTGTCGAGCAGCTCGTCGGTGATGTCCTTGGGATGGCTGGTGACGAAGCGCAGCCGCTTCAGCCCCGGGATGGGGTGCAGGCGGCGCAGCAGGCTCGCCAGGGTGCTGCCATCGCCCAGGGTCTTGCCGTAGGCATCGACGGTCTGGCCGAGGAGCGTCACCTGGACGAATCCCTCGGCGGCGAGGCGGCGCACCTCCTCCTCGATCTGCTCCGCCGGCCGGCTCTTCTCCTTGCCCCGGGTGGCTGGAACGACGCAATAGGTGCAGTTGTAGTTGCAGCCACGCATGATCGGCACCCAGGCATTGATGCCTGCTGCCCTCTGGGCCGGCCACAGCGTGCTCTCGAAGTCCCCGAACTCGGTTGCGGCGATGCGCCGACCGGTCTCGATCTCCTCGAGCAGCTGCGGCAGGTGGACGAACTGATCGGTGCCGACCACCAGGTCGAGTTGGGGATAGGCGCTCAGCAGGGCGTCCTTCTCGCGCTGCGCCATGCAGCCCATCAGCGCGATGCGCAGTTCTGGTCGCAGGCGCTTGATCGGCTTGAGCGCGCCCAGGCGGCCGCGCACCTTGGCCTCCGCATGGTCGCGCACGGCGCAGGTGTTGAACAGCACCAGGCTCGCCAGATCCATGTGCTCAGTGCGCTGATAGCCGGCGCTATGCAAACGTGCCAGGACCACTTCGGTGTCGGAATGATTCATCTGGCAACCGAAGGTCTCGATGTAGACCGTCCTGCTGCCAGGCTGCGCAGCCATCGCCTGATCGATCGGAGCCGCTGGAAGGGGGGACATGCCGGGGACTCTAGCATCCTGGCGGCAACCGCAACGAGGCACCGGCTGGACCGTCTCCTGGCTGGTATGTCCTTGCCCATGCCGGCCATAGTGGGGATAGTGTGCCACGCGATTACTATAGGAATCCCATGGCCCAGACCCTGCGCATCCTGCACGTCGCAAGCGAGATGGTTCCCTTCGTCAAGACCGGTGGATTGGCCGATGTCATCGGCGCGCTGCCTCTGGCGCTCAAGGCCCACAAGCACGATGCGCGGGTGGTGATACCCGGCTACCGCGCGGCGCTGCAGGTGGCCAAGCACCACGGGCTGACCTGGGGCGGCCACACCATGACCATCGAGGCGGGTGGCGTCGATCACACCGTCGGCGTCGGCATGGTCGATTTGCACGGGGTCAAGGTCTACTTCATCGCCTGCAATGAGCTGTTCGAGCGCGATGGCATCTACGGCCCCAGCCAAGCCAATGACTACGATGACAATGCCAGGCGCTTCGCCGTGTTCTCCAAGGCCGCGCTGGCGCTGCCGGGCTATCTCGGATGGGTGCCCCATATCGTCCATGCCCACGATTGGCAGGCTGGTCTGGTCCCGGCGCTGCTCGAGCGCGGTTTCAACAAGGTCCTGCCGGCAACCCGCTCGGTCTTCACCGTGCACAATGTCGCATACCAGGGCTCTTTCTGGCATTTCGACATGAAGCTCACCGGCCTCGACTGGGCGCTCTACAATCCGCTGCACCTCGAGCACTACGGCAAGCTCAACCTGCTCAAGGCGGGCATCGTCTTCGCCGACCGCGTCACCACGGTCAGCAAGCGCTATGCCCAGGAGATCCAGAGCCGCGAATTCGGCTTCGGCATGGAGGCGGTGGTCTCCGGCCATGCCTACAAGCTCTCGGGCATCACCAACGGCATCGATGCCGACGTCTGGGATCCCGCGACCGACACCCTGATCCCGTCCCGCTATGATGCCAAGAAGCTCGCGGGCAAGCACACCTGCAAGGAGCGGCTGCGCAAGGATACCGGCCTATTCGCGGAGGAATCGCCATGCCTGGTCGCGGTGGTCAGCAGGCTGGTCGAGCAGAAGGGCATCGACCTGCTGCTCGATGTCGTCGATCCCTACATCCTCGCCGGTCGCATGCAGCTGGTCGTGCTCGGCTCCGGCGATCTCGCACTCGAGCACCGCCTGCACCTGCTCCAGGCCCGCCACCCGGGATGGGTCTACGCCTGGTTCGGCTACAATGAAGAGCTCGCCCACCGCATCATCGCCGGCTCGGACATGTTCCTCATGCCCAGCATCACCGAACCATGCGGGCTGACCCAGCTGTACAGCCTGCGCTACGGCACCCTGCCGCTGGTACGCTATACGGGCGGCCTGGCCGACACCGTCACCGACGTCGCCGCGGGCGAGGGCACCGGTTTCACCTTCGGACCGGCCGATCGCGGGCACTTCTCCAGCACCCTCGATCGGGCACTCGGGCTGTACCAGCATTTCCCGGCGGAGTGGAAGCAGGCGGTCAAGCGCGCCATGGCGGTCGACAACAGCTGGAAGCACGTCGCCGACGAGTACATCGAGCTCTACCGCAGCATCACCTTCGACTGAGCGGCTGATTCGCCTGTGCGGCTGACGAGGCGCTGGCTGGTGCAGCTCACGGCAGCCAGCTCGGCCGGCGGGTGATCACCGATTGGTAGCGGAAGCCGATGCCGCGCCGGACCAGCTCATCGGCGACCTGGTCGACGGTGGTCAGGGGCGGCTGGAGATCATTGAGCAGGCGGTGGTTCAGATCGGTGAAGGTCAGCGTCGGGGCGGCGGTGCCGAATGGCACCACGAACAGCTGCAGGTGCAGGACGGTGGTCTGGGCGTTGGTGCTGTCGCCGTTGATATCGGTGCAGTTGAGCACCCGGTACCAGGTGCCGGGAACGGCCGGGTAGGGGAAGAGCTGGGTGGTCAGGGCCTCGCTTGCGCCGCCGGAGGAGCCGCTGCTGGAGAAGCCGGTGCCGATGTAGACGCTCGGCGCCAGTGGCGCGCTGGTGCTCGGGGATGCCTGGCCGCTGCCGCCGGCGCTGATGCGGATCTCATCGACCAGGCACGAAGCGGCCAGCGAGGCCCGGGTGGTGTCCTCCGAGAGCTTGCGGAAGCGCATGCCGCCCAGGAACAGGCCGAAGACGGCGACGAAGCCGATCAGGAAGACGATGGTCGCCACCAGCATCTCGACGAGGGTGAAGCCGCGCCTGTTCATAGCGACCCTTGTAGTGGTGAGGGGGGAAAAGCCAAGGTGCGCTGTCCGGACCTGGTCACCGCTTGCCAGTTGCTACCAGGTCAGCATGGCGGTGTTGAGCATTCCCGGCTGGCTAGCCCGCAGCTGACGGGGCCATCCCCGGCTGCCCGGCCGGGCGGACGGCAATCAAGCCGCCGGTCCAGCCATGCGGGCGATCAGCGAGCGATGGCGGGCCACCGCATCGCCGTCGACCTGGCACTCGATCAGCATCAGACCCGCGCCCAGAGCGGCCTGATCCAGGCGCCTGGCGAGCTCCTCGGGGCTGTCGACCACGTGGTAGACCAGGCCGAACTGGCCCGCGATGTGGCTGAAGTCCATGCCGTGGGGGGTACGCACCAGCTGGCGGTAGGCCGGCAGCTGGGCGACGCTGAGGAAATCGAAGATGCCGCCGCCATCATTGTTGATCACCACGATCGCGCCTGCGGGGCCGGGAGCGCGGCCAGCGGCCAGGGCCGGCAGATCGTGGAGCGCGGCGAGGTCCCCGATCAGCAGCAGGCCGTTGCCCGGGTGCGCGGCCAGTTCTCCGAGGAAGGTGCCGAGCGTCCCATCGATGCCATTCAATCCGCGGTTGGCGGTGATGGGGCGCAGGCGCACGCCGGGCAGGCAGTGCAGGTTGGCATGCCTGACCGCCATGCTGGAGGCCACGTGCAGCAGGGCGAAGCCGGGATGGTTCACCGCCAGGTGCGCGGCCAGGACCTCGCCCCATGGCTCTTCCTGCATCTGCGCGCGCAGGGCGCGGCGGGCGCTCAGCTCGCCCTCCTGCCAGGCCGAGCGCCAGGCCTCCGGAGCCCTGCCGAGGATGTCCGCCAGCTGCTTGAGGTCGTCGGCCCCGGGCTTGTGCACGGCGGCGGTGGCGCGGTGGAGGAAGTCCGGATTGGCGTCGCCGCCAGCCAGTACCAGCCATGGGCAGTGCTGGCGGTCGAGGTATTCATAGGTCGAACGCGCCAGCGAACCGGGACCGGCCTGGATGATCAGCTCGGCCTTCAGCTGCCCCACCGGACCGCTGACCAGCGCATCGGCGGTGGCGATCACCGAGGTGCAGCGCTCGCGCAGGCCGCCCGGGGCATCGGCGATCAGCGGATAGCCAGTGGAGAGCGCCAGCTGATCGAGCTGCGCCGGCTCGAGCCCCGCCGCCGGCCCGGCGACGATCAGGCCGCGCACCTCGGCGGGCAGATCTCCGATGAGGGCGCGCCACTGGCTCGCATCCCGGCTCACGCCGTCAGCCTGGCGCGCAGCGATGCGCACCGCGGGTGAGCCCTGCGCGCGGCCGATGAGCGCCGGGCGCGACAGCTGGTAGTCGGACCATGCTGGATCGCGTGCCGGGGTCAGGGGATCGCGCAGCGGCACGTTGAGGTGCACCGGTCCGCCGTCCTGGCGGCTGTGATGGACCAGCCAGCAGACGCGGGCGCGCAGCGAGCGCAGCGCCCGATCATCGGCTATGGGCTCGCCGAGCAGCAGGTCGTGGCGGACGAAATGGCCGAACAGGCCCTGCTGGCGCATGGTCTGCGGGCTGCTCGCGTCGTGTGCCTCCCAGGGGCGGTCGGCGGAGATCAGGATCAGGGGGACGCCAGCGGCATGCGCCTCGGTGGCCGCCGGCAGGAGGTTGGCCAGCGCGCTGCCCGAGGTCACGCATACGGCCACCGGCTGGCCCAGCTGCTTGGCCATCCCCAGGGCGAGGAAGCCGGCGGAACGTTCATCGACATGGGACAGGCAGGCGGCCGCGAGCTGCGCATGCAGGGCATGCAGCAGCGGGCCGTTGCGGCTGCCTGGGCACAGCACCGCACGCGCTATTCCGCTGCGGTGCAGCTCTTCGGCGATCGCTCGGCACCACAGGGCGGTGAGATTGGGGTCGTGCGCGGCGTCCACACTGCCCAGTGTTGGGCCTCCTGCGCACCTGGCTAGTGGCCAGCTGCGCGCCGGCCGCGGCTGATCGGCTCGGGCTTGCCGGTGCCCCCGCTCGCACCTGGTGGCGAGCGGCGGGCCGGCGGGGAGACGCTACTTCTTGGCGCTCTTGCCCGCGCTGATGCCCAGCACGCGGTGGAGCTTCTCCTTGTCCGGCTTGGCCCCGGCGAAGTCGTCGAAGGCCTTCGCCGCCGGGGTGATCAGATGGCGCGCGATGAAGGGTGCGCCCTCGGTGGCGCCCTGAACCGGGTCCTTGAGCGCGCATTCCCACTCCAGCACCGCCCAGCCGTTGTAGTTGTACTGGGTCAGCTGGCTGAAGATGCGCGAGAAGTCGATCTGGCCATCGCCCAGCGAGCGGAAACGGCCGGCACGTTCCTTCCAGCCGAGGTATCCGCCGTAGGCGCCAGTGCGGCCATCGGGCCTGAATTCGGCATCCTTGACGTGGAAGGCCTTGATGAACTCGTGGTAGTGATCGATGTAGGCGCTGTAATCCATGCCCTGGAGGATCAGGTGGCTGGGATCGTAGAGGATGTTGCCGCGCGGGTGGTTCTTGAGGTGCTTGCGGAACAGCTCGTAGGTCGCGCCATCATGCACATCCTCGCCCGGATGGACCTCCCATGCGACGTCGACGCCATTCTCATCGAAGACGTTGAGGATCGGCAGCCAGCGGCGGGCGAGCTCGGAAAAGCCCTCCTCGACCAGCCCCGCCGGGCGCTGCGGCCAAGGATAGAAGGTGTGCCATAGGAGCGCCCCGGTGAAGCTCGCGTGCACGGTCAGGCCGAAGTTCTTGCTCGCCTTGGCCGCCAGCTTGAGCTGCTCGATCGCCCACTCGGTGCGCGCCTTGGAGTTGCCGCGCACCGCGACGGGAGCGAAGCCGTCGAAGAGCTCGTCATAGGCGGGATGGACGGCCACCAGCTGGCCCTGGAGGTGGGACGACAGCTCGGTGATCTCGACGCCGTTCTTGGCCGCGATGCCCTTGATCTCATCGACATAGGCCTTGCTCTTGGCCGCCTTCTCGAGGTCGAAGAGCCGGGCATCCCAGGTCGGCACCTGGACGCCCTTGTAGCCGAGCTTGCCGGCCCAGGCGGTGATGTTCTCCCAGGTGTTGAAGGGGGCCTTGTCGCCCGCGAACTGGGCTAGGAAGATGGCCGGGCCTTTGATCGTCATGTGTGGCTCCTCGCAGGATGGTGGTGGATCACTGGTGGCTGTGGCATGGGCTCTAGAGCAGCGATTTCCCCGCGCTTGCCCTGGCCGCCTTGGCGGGCTTGAGCTTCTGGCTGCGCTCGACGGTCACCCATCTGCGCGTCTTGGCCGCCTTGAGCGCGGCGTCGAGGACCTCCTGGTTGGCGAGGCCATCGGCGAAGTCGGGGCGGAACTCGTCGCCCGAGGCCAGCGCCGAGAGGAAGTCGGCGAGATGGTTGATGAAGGTGTGCTCATAGCCGATGACGTGGCCGTCGGGCCAGTACTGGCCGGCATACGGATGGACGGCGCCATCCATCGCCATGATGGTGCGGAAGCCCTTGGCCCGGGCGTCCTGCTCATCGACGCTGTAGTACTGCAGCTCGTTCATGCGCTCGAAGTTCCACAGCACCGAACCCTTGGTGCCGTTGACCTCGATCTGGTTGTAGTTCTTGCGCCCAGCGGCGGCACGCGTCCCCTCGAAGCTGGCAAGGGCGCCATTCGAGAGGCGTGCGAGGAACAGCAGCGCATCATCGACATCGACGTCGACCATCCCCTTGCCGTCGGCATTCCTGCGCTTCTTGATGAAGGTCTGCTCGATGCCGGCGACTTCATCGAATTCGAGCCCGGTCAGGAAGCGCGTCATGTCGATGAGATGGGCGTTGAGGTCGCCATGAGCACCTGAGCCGCAGGTCTTGGCAGTCATGCGCCACGAGCCGGGGCAGGACTCGTCGAGCAGCCAGTCCTGCAGGTAGACGGCGCGCACATGGCGGATCTCGCCGAGCTTGCCCTCGGCGATCAGCGCCGCCGCGGTCGAGGCGGCGGGTGCGCGGCGGTAGTTGTGCCAGACACCGACCCTGGCCGGCTTGCCCGCCGAGGTCCTGGCCGCCTTGGCCACCGCCACCAGCTGGCGCGCCTCCTTGGCGTTCAGCGCCAGAGGCTTTTCGGTCAGCACGTGCTTGCCGGCCTTGAGCGCCTGGATCGACAGGCTGACATGGCTGTCGTTGGGGGTCGCGATGTCGACCAGGTGGATGTCGTCGCGCTTGAGCACGGCGCTGAGATCGGTGGAGTACTCCTGCCAGCCGAACTGCTCGGCGGCCAGCTTCAGCGGCCCTGCGGTCCGGCCGACCAGCACCTTCGGCACCACCTGGAAGGGGGCATCGGCGAAGAAGCGGTTCACCTGGCGATAGGCGTTGGAATGGGCACGGCCCATGAAGGCATAGCCGACCAGGGCGACGTTGAGTATGGGTTTGGACATGCTGGCCTCATGAGCGTGTGCGGGCTGTCATGAATGACATGAAAGCGCTTTCGTACAAGAGCCGGATCGCACAGCCCTTGGACGCCTGAGTGATACCACCAGGGTGGTCGCCCCGAAGGGGGTGGCTCAGCGCCTGAGCAGCGCGAGGATGCGCCCGGGCAGCGGCGAGGCGGCGCCGTGGGCGATGGCGGTCCTGAGCGTGCCATCCTGTCCGAGCCGGGCGATGACCTGCCAGCCGCTGGCATGCGGCTGGGCGAGGCAGCCGAGCGGCAGGGAGCAGCCACCGGACAGGCCGGCGAGCACCTGGCGCTCGATGCCGACGGCGACGGCGGTAGACCGGTGATTCAGGCACGAGAGCAGGAAGCGGGTGCGGGCATCCGCGGCGCGGCAGTCGACCGCCACCGCGCCCTGGGCCGGAGCGGGGGTGCAGACGCTGAGCGGATCGAGGGCGACGGCGCGGGCGCGGCGCAGCAGCAGCAGGCGGCTCAGCCCGGCCATCGCCATCACCGTGGCCGCCACCTCGCCCATGGCGACCTTGCGCAGGCGCGTCTCGACATTGCCGCGGATGCTGGTGAAGCGCAGGTCCGGCCTGCGCTCGGCGAGCTGCGCCTGGCGCCTGAGGCTGGAGGTGCCCACCAGCGCGCCTTGGGCGAGCTCGTCGAGCGAGCCGGCGCCGATGAGCACGTCGCGCGGATCGGCGCGCCTGAGGATCGCGGCCAGGAGCAGGCCTTCGGGCTCGCTGGTCGGCAGGTCCTTGCAGCTGTGCACCCCGGCATCCGCATGGCCATCGAGGACGGCCTGCTGCACCTCCTTGCAGAAGATGCCGATGGTGCCGAGCCGGTAGAGGGGGGTAGCATGATCGCCATCCCCGCTCGAGGACATCGGCAGCAGCTGGATGATCAGGCGCGGATGGTCCCGGCGCAGCATGCTGGCGACGTGCCGCGCCTGCCACATGGCGAGCGGACTCGAGCGGGTCGCGAGGCGCAGGGTGATGGTCATGCGGCCGGGCGCGTCATTTCGCCCCGCCGGCGCGGTGCAGCCAGTAGATGAACTCGCTGTAGCCGTCGGCGATCATGGTGGCGGCATAGTCGCTGGCGGCAGGGCTCAGCTCGGCGGTGGGCGCCAAGGGCGTGCTGCGCAGGTCGATCATCGGCACCCCCGGCATCTGCTTGGTGATGAAATCCTCCACCTCGGCCCACAGCGCATCGGCGGTGGCGCGCTTGTCGCCGTCGACCAGGCTGGGCCCCAGCACCACCAGCGGCAGCATGCCATTGTTGACCAGCTGTTCGAGCCGCTTCTTCCACAGCGACTCGAGGGCCTGGCCGGGGGACCTGCCGTCCTTGAGCTCGCCGGAGGCGGTCGCGATGATGACGATGTGCTGGCCCGCCGGTTCGAGGATCGCGGGCACTCCGGCGCCCGGGCTCCTGGTCAGCGACTCGAACCAGCTGTCCTGGAAGGAGATCTCCTGCTCGAGGTTGGCGGGCAGCCGGCCAGGGAGCAGGAGCTCGAGCTGGCGCCGCACCTCGGCCCGCCATGCGCCATCGAAGGCGGGGCCGACCAGCAGCTTGAGCTTTGCCGTATCGATGGCCCTCGTCATGGCATGCTTGCGGAATCGGCTGATGGCCTCGATCAGCTTGAGCAGGTTCTTCGCGCGGTGCTCGTCGCGCACCAGCGCCGGCGGGCGCAGGGCGAGCAGCGCGGGGGTGGCAGGCTGGTTGATGCTGGTGGCGACCTTCGCCAGGATGAAGCCGTCCTCGGCGGGGAAGTCGGCGCCGGCATCGTCCTCGAGGGTGAGGCTGCTGATCGACATGCCATCGAGGATGCTCTTGGCCTGGATGGTGAAGATCTCCCAGTCCTCGGCTCCGCTGAACTGGAATGGCGGCAGGGTGACGGACTTGCCTCCCTGTTCGTAGGCCGTCACCTGGAGCTGCTTGCGATCCAGACGTCCGGGGTGCAGCAGCAGCGCGATGCCGCCATTCTCGCTCGAGGTGTCATGCAGATCGAGGGTCATGACATGGCGTTTCTTGGCGTTGATCTTCACCGAGCGCCAGAAACCCTGCAGGCCGCCCGGCCAGCCCGGCGGCAGGTAGACCGAGCCGTCCAGGGGCGCCTGGCGTATCGCCAGCTCCTTCGATACCTGGACGAAACGCGGCTTCCAGGCGAGCGCTCCTGCCGGTTCCTTGACCTCGCCAGGCGGGGGCGCGCCCCAGCGCGGGGGCTTGGCATGCAGGTGGTCGGATTGCTCGGGGTTGGGCAAGGTGCTGTCATAGACCAGCAGCTGGAGGACCTCCAGCCCATGGCCCATGCCCGAGATCTCGAGGATGCTCTCGCCTGCGGGCAGGGTGAACGTCGGATGGGCGTCGTTTTGCAGCTGCATCCACAGCACCTTGCCGCCGGTCCTGATCTCGAGCTGCTTGGCGTGCTGGCCGCCGATGCTCACCTGGACCGACGATGGACGGCTGTGATTGATCGCTTGCACCCAGATCTGGTAGGTCCCGCCATCGAGCAGCAGCGACTTGCGGACCACGGCGACATCGCTGGTGAGGTGGATGGAGCTGCCGATGCGCTTCCACTGCGCGGAGTCCTCGCTCACCAGATCCCTGCCCGGGATGCGCCAGCTCTCGCCGACCGCCGCCGAGAGGCTCGGCGGCACTAAGGTGGCTGCGGCAGGGGCTGGGGGCACGGCAATGCTCGTCGGGCCGGGAGCGGATTGCGGTGACGGGGCGGGAGATGCGCTCACCGGTTCCGGCTGGTGCTCGGCCGGCGGTGCGCTCGGCCGGTGCTCAGCCACCACGGGATGCTCTGCCAACTGCTTGCGCAGTTCGGCGTCCCGCTGACGCAGGTCGCGGAAGACGATGTCGTCGGGCACCTCGGCTTGGGCGAGCAGCCGCTGCGCCTCGGCGGCTTCGCCGGCCTTGATCGCCCGGTCGGCCGCGTCGAGCTCCTGGCTGAGCCTGCGCTTCAGCTCGAGAGCGATCGCCTGGCGCACGGCTGCCGGGCACTCGCGATCCTGGCTGGCCTGGGACCAGCCCTCCACCGGGTCGCTGGGGTAATCGTCGCGCGTCCTCGCCGCCACCGCCGGTGCCGGCGGCGCGAGCGCTGGTGCCGCTTGCACCTCCTTCTGCGCGCCATTGCCGTGCAGTTGGAGATAGGCGAGCGCCGCGCCCGCGCAGAGCACCACCGCGATCCCTGCGGCTACCGCCAGCGGGGCCTTGGACCTGCCGGTGGCGGGTGCGGCGATGGCCTGGGGTGCGCTGGCAGTGACGGCCGCGGGCGCGTGTGCCGCAGCCTGTGAATCAGAGCGCGGCGGCAGCGGCGGGGCGGAGAACTCGCCATCCTTGTGCACGGCGCGGCGATGCACCGTGATGTTGCCCGCGGTGGTGAAGGTGAAGAGGTGCAGCGCGGGGTGCTTCCCCAGATTCAGCGAGTAGGTGGTGGCGTTGAGGCCGCGCATCGCCCGCAGCTGGTTGATCTTGACCTGGGCCTCTCCCGGCAGGCTGTCCACGCACATCTGGCAGATCAGCTCGCCATCGACCCGCACGGCGAGGCCCTGGTCCAGCTCCGCGACCTGGATCGGCGAGTCGCAGCGGATGCAGGACAGGATGGTGGTGCTCATGGGCTGGACATCACAGGGTGCGCAGGTGGAATCCGCCATCCACGTTGATCACTTCCCCGGTCGAGAAGGGGAGATCGCCACGCGCGATCGCCACTACCGCCCGCGCCACATCCTCAGGCTGGCCCCAGCGGCGTATCGGCGTCAGGCCTGCGCCGATCAGAGCGTCGTACTTGCTGCGCACCGCCCCGGTCATGTCGGTGGCGATCACCCCGGGGCGGATCTCGTAGACGCGGATCTGGTGCTCGGCCAGCCGGGTGGCGTAAAGCGACGTCATCATGCCGATGCCGGCCTTGGCGATGCAGTAGTCGCCGCGGTCGGTGCTGGCGGCATAGGCGCTGATCGAGCTGATGTTGACGATCTGCCCGCGGCTGCCAGCGGCATCCAAGGGGTGGGCGATCATGCGCCTGGCCACCAGCTGGCTGAGGAAGTAGGGGCCCTTGAGGTTCACCGCCAGCAGGCGATCGAAGCTCGATTCGTCGGCGTCGAGCAGATCGGCGCGCACGGCGGGGGCGATGCCGGCGTTGTTCACCAGCAGATCGATGCGCCCGCCCCAGTGCGCGGCCTGTGCGTCGATGCGTGCGCGGTCATCGCACTGGCTGATGTCGCCCTGGATGGCGATGGCATCACCGCCCGCCCGCTTGACCAGTTCGACGCATTCACCGGCCGCCGCTAGGTTGCCGGCATAGTTGACCGCCACCCGCCATCCCTCAGCACCGAGCGCGACCGCTATGCCGCGGCCGATGCCGCGAGAAGCGCCGGTGACGATGGCGACGCCCATAAGGTCCTCCGCTGCTGCGCCACACCTTGCCGGCAGGGGGACGCGGTCAAGGGGAGTCGCAAGCAAGCCCCGATCGGGGACTAATACGCTGTGAAATCGCTGATCCACGGGCGTGCGGCGGCGCCTCAGCGGAAAAACAGCAGCCCCACCACGAGCAGCACCGGCAGCAGGAAGGGGATGGCGTAGCGCAGGGTATAGGCGAGGAAATCCGGCATCGCCACCACCGCCCTGCCCTGGGCGTCCCTGGCCTCCTCGGCGACGGCCTTGACGATGAGGTTAGGGCCATTGCCGATATAGCTCAGCGCGCCCCAGAAGACCGAGGCCACGGCGATGGCTGCGAGCCGCTGCCCGACCAGGGCGTCCGCGGATCGCCCGAGCTCCGCTGCGCTCAAGCCGGTCGAGCCTTCGAGGGAGGAGAGGAAGGCGACGAAGGTCGGGGCGTTGTCGAGCACCCCCGAGCAGATGCCGGTC
This sequence comes from Planctomycetota bacterium, assembly GCA_003136555.1. Classification (GTDB taxonomy): domain Bacteria; phylum Planctomycetota; class UBA11346; order UBA11346; family UBA11346; genus BOG-1363. The sequence continues at coordinate 92,619 of PLEW01000138.1, forward strand.
GCGCCATAGAGCACCATGGGTGTAAGCGGCAGGCCGGCAATGCTGCCGGATGCCGCCTGTGCATGCAGCAGGGCGATGGCCGGTGCCATGGCGATGAAGATGCCGGCGAACAGCCAGGCGACCTCCGAGATGGGGGCGAGCGAGAAGCGGTTCTCCTGCTGGTCGGCTGGTTCGGCCAGGCGGTGTGCCGCCAGGGCGATCGCCAGGAGGATCGCCTCGCGCACGATGCTGATGCGGTGGTGCTGGAACTCGAGCGCCGGCAGCCAGCTGCAGGTGGCGGGATCGAGGAACAGGGTGGCGACCGCGACCACCAGCAGGCCGGCGATCGGCCAGCCGCGCACGTGCACCAGCGGGCGCTGCCCGTCGCCTGCTGCCGTGCCGCCCGCCGCGGNNAGCGTCTTCAGCCGGGCCGGCAGGCGCCACCTGGCGGCTATCGCACCACAGGAACGCGGCGAGGACCAGCGCCATGGCGGTGACCCACGGCCACCAGGCCAGTGTGGCGAAGCGGAGGAAGTCGATGCCGCGCAGGTATCCCATCAGCAGCGGCGGGTCGCCAATCGGGGTCAGGCAGCCGCCGATATTTGAGACCACGAAGATGAAGAAGACGATGTGATAGGGTCGCAGGCGGCCGGCATTGATGGCCATGAACGGCCTGATCAGCACCAGCGATGCGCCGGTGGTGCCGATGAGATTGCTGAGCGCCGCACCGCCCAGGAGCACCATCAGGTTGGTCAGCGGGGTGCCTGGTCTGCCGATGCGCACGACGATGCCGCCGGCGCAGATGTACAGGCAGGCGATCAGCGAGATGAAGGTGAGGTACTCCCCCGCGACCGCGATGAGCGGCCAGGCCTCTGCCTGGGTGCACAGGGAGATGGCGATCGATGCGCCGGCGCAGGCGGCGGCGATGGCCGGATGGAAGCGATGCCAGAATGCACCCGCGACCATGGGCAGCACCGCCATCGCCAGGAGCAGGGCGGCGAAAGGCAGGATCGAGATCATCGTCGCCATGGTCATATCGCCTGCTCGCCTGGAGGCGGCGGCGAGCGATGCTGCGCGCGGCTGCACGCGTCGCAACCGCCAGTTCCCCAGGCCCGATCTGCGTCCTGGCCTTGCCGGAGGATGCGGACAAGATGGCGCCATGGGTGATGAACAGCCACTGGTGCTGGCGATGCCGCGACGCGAGCTCTTCCGCATCTCCGGATTCTGCCGCACGGTCGACTTCTCGGTCCTGGACTCGCTCGCAGAGGAGAGCTGGTTCGCCTCGCCGCAATCGCTGCTGGACAACTTCGATGCCAAGGAGGTCCGGCTCGGGCTGATCGTGGTGCGGGCTGAGCCGGGCGGCGACCAGGCGCTGATCTCGGAATCAGGCGTGCTCCTGCACGCCACCCCCATCCCGCCCGAAGTCGGCACCCTCGGCCATGGGCTGCGGGCGCTGCGCAATCTCGCCTTCGCCGCCGGCTGCGAGATGATGGGGGCCAGGGACGGGCAGGTCGAGCTGATCGGCTACTGCAATGATGAGTCGATGCCCGAGTGCCGCCAATTCTTCATCCTCGTCTACCGTCTGCGCGTTTCCGCGGAGGCGGCCGCCCCGGCCGACATGTCCTGGATCGGGGTAGGACATCTGCACGGAGTGCCGCTCGACCCCGTCAGCGCGATCATCGCCGGCCAGCTCTCGGCCTGACCGCCCGCGCGCTGGCGGGCAGAGCGCGCTGGCGGGCAGAGCGCGCTGGCGGCTGGACGGCGCATACGGTGGGGTTGCGGTGCCTGTGGCTGACGGCACACTCGGCGCCATGCGCTACCGTGATGCTGACCACGTCGATACCGGCAGCTTCTATGCGCGCCGAGCCGAGCTCGGCAAGCTGTACCGCTTTCTCGGCTATGCCGGCATCCTGATGGCCTGGTACCGCCAAGCCGAGCCGGCGAAGCTGGCGGAGCTCCTGATCGTGCTGGTGGTGGTGTGGCTGATGGCCTGGTACCGGGTGGTGGGGGCGCTGTGGCGCAGCAGCGTGGTTGGGGCGATCCTGCTGTGCGCCGTGCTTCTGAGCATGCACCACCTGCAGGAGCACCACCAGGCGGATGCGCTGATGGCGGCGTCGCCATGACCTTCGCCCGCTGGGGCATTCCCACGCTGATCACCGCCTCGATCGTGCTCGGCTGGGGCGTCTGGCTGCTGCCGGAGGGGCCGATCCGATGGGCCGGGACCGCGGTTGCGGCCTTCATGTGGCTGTTCACCCTGGCCTTCTTCCGCAATCCCGCCCGCCTCCCGCTCGGCACCCAGCGCTCCCTGATCGCCCCTGCGGACGGCGTGGTCGCAGACATCGTCGAAGTCGATGAGCCGCTCTACCTCGGCACCCGCGCGCTGCGCATCGGCATCTTCCTCTCGGTCTTCGATGTGCATGTCAACCGCTCCCCGGTAGCCGGCACGGTGCGCTTCGCCGCCTACAAGCCCGGACGGTTCCTCGATGCACGGCACCCCGATGTCAGCCACGAGAACGAATCCAATACCCTCGGCATCGAGGTCGATGCCGAGGTGGCGCCTGGGGTGAGACTGCTGGTCCGCCAGCTCTCCGGGCTGATCGCGCGGCGCATCATCTGCACCCATGGCACGGGCGACCGGCTCGAGCGCGGCGAGCTCTTCGGCATGATCAAGTTCGGCAGCCGCACCGAGCTCTGGCTGCCGCTGTCCTGCGCCCATACGGTGATGGTCCAGGTCGGACAGCGGGTGCGCTGCGGTGAGACCATCCTGGTCGAGCTCTCGGCCGCCACCGCCCCTCCTGCCACTGCCGCCGCTGGCGGGCCGGCGCCATGAACGCCCTGCCCCGCGCGCGGGATCGGATGATGCGATGAGCGAGCGGCTCAACTCGATGCGCATCCGCATCCGCCGGCTGAAGACCCTGCCGGTGCTGCCGACCCTCCTGACCGCCGGAAACCTGGCCAGCGGCATCACCGCCATCCTGTGCGCCGCCCACGACATGCTCGAGGCCGGCGCGGTGATGGTCTTCGTCGCCATGGTGTGCGACATGCTCGACGGCAAGGTCGCGCGCATGACCAAGACCGATGGCCCGTTCGGGGCCGAGCTCGACTCGCTCTCGGATGTGGTGAGCTTCGGCGTCGCGCCGGCGATCCTCGCGCACCGGCTGCTGCTCGGCGAGCCCGGGGTCTTCGATCATGGCCAGCGGCTGCTGTGGTTCCTCACCGTCTTCTATCCGGTCATGGCCGCCATCCGCCTGGCGCGCTACAATGTCGAGCACAGCGATACGGCGACCACCTCCTTCCGCGGCCTGCCCTCGCCCGGTGCGGCTGCGGTGGTGTGCTCATGGATCATCCTGCACTACCACCAGGACATCCTGCACAGCATCCCGGTGGCCTACCTGGGCGCTGCCCAGGACCACGAGCACATCTACAAGTATGTCAGCCTGGAGACGCTCGATGCCTACCGCTGGATCTTCATCGCCATCACCTTCATCTCGGCGCTGATGATGGTCTCGACGGTGCGCTATCCGCACATCGGCAATACCCTGTTCGGACGCCTGGGCTTCCGCCATTTCATCATCATCTTCCTGATGATCAGCGTGCTGGTGCTCGTCCCCCAGTATTTCCTCGTGGTGGTCACCACCGTCTACCTGCTCTCGGGGCTCGCCTGGGAGGGGCATGCGATGTGGACCAAGTGGAGGCTGGGCCGCAATCTGCTCGAGGATGCCGAGGAGGATGAGGCCGAGGACGCCGGGGTCTCCGGCCAGAAGGATGAGAGTTCCGGGCCGAGGCCGGGCCGCTGACCGTGGACGACGGTCCGTCGCCAGCCATCCTGGTCGAGCCGGGTGCGGCGCATCCCTACCCCGCCCTGGACGCCGATGGCCTGGCCCGCTTCGTCCATGTCAGCCCGCATGCGGTCCAGCGCTGGCTGCAGGACGGCCTGCCTGCCGATGCCCGCGGACATGTCGATCCCTTCGCCGCCGCCAACTGGCTGAGCGCGGGACGCCTGGAGGAATGCCCGGTGATGGCGCGTCGCTGGCGGCAGTATCTCGGCTGGTTCGCGCCCTTCCTCGCCGGCACTGATGGTGCGCGCAGCTACCGCTGCCAGCGCGTCCATCGCCTCTACCTGCCGCGGCCGGTCAGCACCCTGTCCTGGTTCCTGCCGCACCCCGAGGACAGCCCCTGGCAGCGCATCGTCGAGCGCCGTGAGCTTGCCGCCGAGGGCCTGGACGCCACCGTCGACGCGCACGGTGTGGTGCTCGGCGGCGCTGCCACCTCCACCACCCTGACCGCCCGCGGCAGCGCCGATGTCCAGGCCATCCCGCAGGTGGTGCTCCCCCATGGCAGCCAGGAGCATGCGTTCTTCAGCGCATTGATGATCGAGGTGGTGGGCGCCTTCGACTATGCCTACCGCCACCACCGCCCCTTCGAATATCCGCAGGCCGTCACCGACGGGGCGGTGGACGCGCGCTGGAGCGGCAGCTGCATCGACTGCGCCATGGCTCTCGGCGCCGCATTGCATCAGCGCGGCAGGCGCTGGCGGCTGTGCGCCGGCATCGTCGCCCACAGCGCCATCGCCAATCCGCATCTCTGGCTCGAGGTCGAGACCACCCTCGGCTGGGCGCCCTTGGATCCCACCCTGCCGGCGATCGTGCGCATGCTCGGGCAGGGCTGGGGCGACTGGAGAGCCTATGCACGGGCCTATGCCGGCAGCTGCGATGCCAGGCGGCTGCGCATCGCCCCCGCCAGCGGGCAGGTCGCGGTCCCGGGCGGGCAGACGCTCGCGTCCGCCGGGGGCGAGGCCGCTGTGCAGCTGGTGGATGGCCGGCGTGCCAATGCCTTCCCCTGCATCGACTGGGTGTGCGGCGAGTGCGAGGCCACCTTCAGCGAACGGTGAGGACCGCTGTCGGGGCCCAGGTTACTGGCGCAGGCGGGCGGGGGTGCGCTTCTCGATGCTGGCGATGATGCGCGACTGCACGTGGTTGAGGTCCTTGTCGTCCAGGGTGCGGTCGTACGCCTGCAGGAAGATGCGCAGGCTCACCGCCTTGCGCCCAGCGCTCAGCTGCTCACCGCGGTAGATCGAGTCGAGCGCGAGGCCCGCATAGAGCTCGCCGGCCGCCTGGCGCATCGGGGTCTCGAGCTCGGCGAAGGGCAGCTCATCCGGGCAGTCCCAGGTGAACTGGCGTTCCACCACCGGAAAGCGGCTGGGCGCACGGTAGGGCAGCGGCTGCGGGCTGGTGGCGAGTAGCTGCTCGAGGGCGATCTCGAAATAGCCGACGCGTGCCGTGCATCCGGCGTGATCGCGCAGCGCCTTCGGCAGTTCGGTGCACCAGCCCAGCGCGGCTCCGGCCGGCTGCTTGCGGCCGAGCCCGCCCGGCACCAGCCTCACGGTACGCGTCGGGGTCTGCCAGCTCGTGCCGGAGGGCTCGCGGATGGGCGGCGGCTGGGCGCTGGCGGGGTAGCCGAGCCCCTCCAGCAGCGCCAGGGCGGCATCGCGAGCGGCATAGAAGGGCGCCGCATCCGCGCTGCCGGCGACGGCACCGCAGATCACCACCTCCTCGTGCTCGTCGCCCTGCGTGGAGGCGCGACCGATGCCCCGGCCGTAGCGCTTGCCGATCTCGTAGAGCGCGACCTGGCGCTGGTGCTTGAGGTTGGCACTCACCGCCTGCAGCAGGTTGGGCACCAGGCTGGGGCGCATGACATTCTGCTCGCTGGAGAGCGCATGGGCGAGATGGATCGGGATGGTCTCCAGCGCCAGCAGGTCGACCCACGCCTGCGAGGTGAAGGCATAGGTCGCCACCTCGTCCCAGCCGAGCCCGGACATCAGCCGTCGGCAGCGGTGCTCGGCAGCACGTAGGGGGTTCGACGCCGGCGCGGCGGCGGGGAGGCGCGGGGTCTCGGGCACGATGTGCTCGTAGCCATGGCTGCGCGCCACCTCCTCGACCAGATCGGNNGTCCTTGGCCCGCCACCAGGGCACCCGCACGGCTCCGCCGGAGAGGGTGAATCCCAGCTGGCCCAGCAGGGCCACCTGCCGCGGCCAGGGGATCTCCAGCCCGGTGGTGCGGCCTACCTGGTCCTGGGCGAAGGCGATGCGGCGCTCCTGGCCGGCGGTCGCTCCGGCGGCGAAGCAGGCGGTCACCCGGCTGCCGGGGCACAGCTCGGTGATCAGGGCGATGGCGCGGTTGATCGCCGCCGGTGCGAGCTCGGGATAGAGCCCCTTCTCGAAGCGCGCCGAGCTGTCGGTCGCGATGCCGAGACGCTTACGCGTCCGGCGGATGCGCTCGGGGCGGAAGATCGCAGCCTCCAGCAGCACGGTGGTGGTCTGCGGCTGCACCATGCTGCCGATACCGCCCATGATCCCTGCCAGCGCCAGCGCCCGGTTGCGATCCGCGATCACCAGATCGCCCTCGGCCAGTACCAGCTCACGCCCGTCCAAGCTGGTGAGCACTTCCTTATCGCGCGCACGCCGGACGATGAGCGACTCGCCGGCGATGGCAATGGCATCGAAAGCGTGCATCGGCTCGCCCAGTTCGAGCATCACCAGGTTGGTGACATCGACCAGCAGGCCGAGGGGGCGGACTCCGGCGCTGGTGAGCAGGGCCTGCATCCACGTCGGCGAGCTGCCGTCTCGCACGCCCTCGATGCGTGCCCCGACATAGGCGCTGCAGCCCTCGTCGGCGAGCTCGGCCGACCATGCCGAGCCGAGCGGGTGCAGGCGGATGTCCGGTTCCGCGGGAGGGGGGAGCTGGAGGATCGCCGCGACCTCGCGCGCCCATCCGAGCTGGCCCCACAGGTCCGGGCGATGGGTGATGGCATGATTCTCGATCACCAGCACGGTATCGCCCACGCCCAGCGCCTCGCGCACCGGCAGGCCCGGACGCACATTGCCGTCCAGCACCATGATGCCGTCATGCGACGGACCCAGGTCGAGCTCATCCTCGGCGCAGATCATCCCCTCGCTGGCCTCGCCGCGCAGGGTCACCGGCTTGATCACCAGGGGGCCTCGTGTGCCGTCGCGCCCGGTGACGTGCACCGTCGCCCCTACGGTAGCCACGGCGACCATCTGTCCGGCAGCGGCATTGGGGGCGCCGCAGACGATGCGCAGCGGCACGGCTTCGCCGATATCGACGGTGGTGATGCGCAGCTTGTCGGCCGCCGGATGGGGCTGGCAGGTGAGGATGCGGCCGGCCACCACCCCATCGAGCGCCGCCCCGGTGGTCTCCAGCCCGCTCTCGATCTCCGCCACGCGGGCGCTGAGCCGCGCCTGCAGCTCGCTGGCGCTCAGCCCCAGGTCGGCGACGCCGAGGAGCCGTTTGATCCAATTGATGCTGATGCGCATGCGCTCTCCGGACCGTCCGCTGGCAGCGGCGGCTGCTGGGAAGCGCCACAGGTTCGCGTCCGCTGCCCGGAAGCAAGGAGCGCTGGCGGTACCAGGGTGAGGAGGTACATGTGGCAGGTCAGATCGGGCGGCCCGGTCCTGGGCCCCTATTGCTAACGGATGATTGCTTTAGAATCGTAGACAACGTATGAACGGCAAGGCGAGGACCATGTCCCAGGCTCCAGTCACCTGCATTGGCGCGACGCCGATCTACGCCTCGTCACGCTTCAGCCTTCAGGAGGAGCGCTTCTCGACCCCCGATGGCGAGGTCGTGCGTCCGGTCATCCACCATCCCGGCGCGGTCGCGGTCATCGCCGAGAGCGTCCCGGGACGCCTGGTGATGGTGCGCCAGTACCGCTATCCGGTGCGCCGCTGGACGCTCGAGATCCCAGCCGGCACCCGCGTTCCGGGGGAGGCGCCCGAGCGCACCGCGGCACGCGAGCTCCAGGAGGAGGCAGGCTATGCGGCGCGCACCTTCAGCGAGGTGATGCGCTTCTTCCCTGCGCTCGGAGTGTCGGATGAGGAGATGATCGTCTATCGCGCCGCAGGCCTGACGCAGGTGCCGGCTGCACCCGAGCATGGCGAGCTGGTGCGCCTGGAGGAGGTCGCGGTCGCCGAGCTCGCTCGCCTGGTGGCCGAGGGCGAGATCCTCGATGCCAAGACCATCATCGCCATCGCGTTCCTGGGACAGCGCCTGGAGCCGGTCCGCCAGCCGGGAGGACGGCATGGTTAATTTCGGCGATCACCGCACCACCACCAGCGCCATCCCGCAGTTCGCGCGCGAGAAGAGCGAACTGGTGATGGCCAACACCGGGCGCGGCATCATCGAGCGTGCGCAGGTCGCCGGTCGCTGCCTGGTGCTGTTCTGGGCGACGGTGCGCTCGGTGCGCGATATCAGGCGCAGCAGCGTGCAGATCGTGCGCCAGATCGAGATGTCCGGCTTCGGCTCGCTCCTGGTGCTATCGCTGATCTCGGGGCTGACGGGCATGATCATGGCGGTCCAGACCGGTATCTCGCTCAAGGATTTCGGCCTCGAGAACAACCTCGGCGGCATCATCGGCGTCACCTTCTGCCGCGAGCTCGGGCCGATCTGGGCGGCGGTAATCATCCTCGCGCGCGTCGGCGCGGCGATGGCGGCCGAGATCGGCACCATGACCGTCAATGAGGAGATCGACGCGCTCAGATCGATGAGCATAGATCCGGTGCGCTTCCTGGTGATGCCGCGGCTGGTCGCCCTGGCGGTGGTGATGCCGATGCTCGCGGCGATCGCCGATTTCGTCGGCATGCTCGGGGGCGCGATGATCTCCAAGGCGAGCTTCGGCGTGACGGTGGCGACCTTCTTCGAGTCGGCCAAGAGCATGCTCACCTACTCCGACGTCTTCACCGGCCTGTTCAAGGCCGGGGTGTTCGCCTGCCTGATCGGCACCATCGCCTGCGACCAGGGCCTCAACACCACCGATGGCGCCGAGGGCGTGGGACGCGCCACCACCAAGACCGTGGTGCTGTGCGTGATCTTCACCCTGCTGATGGACCTGTTCCTGACCCAGTTCGTCCAGCTGACGCTCAAGAAGGTGCTCGAATGACCTTCGTCAAGCGCGCCGGCGACCAGTGGACGCGCCAGGAGATGGAGCGCGCGTGGCCGCTGGACAAGGCCCCGGATGGCAAAGAGCCGCTGATGCGCATCCGCGACCTCAACAAGAGCTTCGGGCCGCGCCACATCCTGCGCGGCATCGATATCGACATCTTCCGTGGCGAGACCCTGGTGATCATCGGCGGCTCGGGCTCGGGCAAGACCACCCTCATCCGCCACATCATGGGCATGCTGAAGAGCGACGCCGGCGCGGTGATGGTCGGCGATCTCAACCTCAACCTCGCCACCCAGGAGCAGCTCGCGACCTACCGCCGCCGCCTGGGGGTGGTGTTCCAGAACGCCGCGCTGCTGAATTCGCTCACCGTGCTCGAGAACGTCGGCCTGCCGCTGGTCGAGGTCGACCACCTGCCGGCCCAGGAGGTGCGCACCCGGGTGGTGACCGCCCTCAAGCAGGTGTTCCTGCCGGCCGAGGAGATCCTCGCGCTCAAGCCCGCCAGCCTCTCCGGCGGCATGCGCAAGCGCGTCGGCATCGCGCGGGCGATCATCCAGAAGCCGGAGATCATCCTCTACGACGAGCCGACCACCGGCCTCGACCCGGTGACTGTCAACGGCGTCAACGAGCTGACCGTGGCGCTGCAGAAGTCGCTGGGCGTGACCTCGATCGTCATCACCCACGACATGCATGCGGCCTTCGACATCGCCGATCGCATAGCCATGCTCTACAAGGGGCGCATGATCGCGGTCGGCAGCCAGGCGCAAATCCGCGAATACGACCACCCGGTGCTGCAGCAGATGCTCACCGGCTCGACCAAGGGGCCGCTGACCGAAGGGTTTGCCCCATGACCGCCCTCGAAGGAGCTGTGCTCCTGCCCGACCCAGGCCAGCCGGGGGGCGGGGAGGCCGCCCTGCGCCGCCCTCGCCGGCTGGTGCTTGATCCGCCCTGCACCACCACGCTAGGATGCCCGCCACACCGGGAACGGGGATCGCCGAGTGAATAGCGAAGTCAAGGTCGGCATCCTGTTCTTCCTCGGGCTCGGCCTGCTGTTGTGGTTCACCATTTTCACTACCCAGATCGGCGCCGCCAAGGGCCCCTATGCGGTGATCTTCCCGCGCGTCACCCGTCTCAAGGAGGGAGACGGGGTGACCTACAACGGGGTCAAGGTCGGCACCGTGACCGAAGTCATTCCGGTGCTCCTGAACGATGGCAAGCCGGCAGTCAAGGTGTCCTTCTCGATCAACGGCGATCGCAAGAAGGTGGTGATGATCGATGAGCAGACCGAGTTCCGCATCGCCCAGGGGCTGCTCGGCGGGTCTTCGCTCGAGATCGCCGCGCGCTCGGGCGTGCCGATCACCCCCGAGCTGGTCGCCAGCCATGTCGGCAAGGAGCCGGCGGACGTCGACGAGGTGCTCGCCGAGCTGCATGGGGTGATCATCGAGAACCGCCAGGGGCTCAAGGACGCCATCGTCTCGGTGAAGGACAACCTCGACCGCTTCGGCAAGGCCTCGACCCAGATCGAGGACCTGGTCAAGGAGAACCGCGTCGAGATCTCCAAGGCGATCTCCAACTTCAGCACCATGTCGGAGCGCATCGGCAATCTGGTCGACGAGAACCGCGAGGGGGTCAAGCAGGCGATCGCCAGCTTCGACAAGATGTCGGAGCAGATCAGGCAGATGGTGGAGGAGAACCGCAGCAGCCTCAAGAGCGCGATCGACAAGCTGCCGGTCACGGTGGACAATGTCAGCTCGGCGATGAAGTCCTTCGGCGACGCGGTGGAGGAGAACCGCCCTAACCTGAAGAGCGCGATGGCGGACATCGCCAAGGCCACCCCCAGGATCGAGCACATCGCCGACAACCTCGATGTCATCACCACCCAGATCGCCTCCGGCAATGGCACCATCGGCAAGCTGGTGTTCGAGGACACCCTGCACGACAAGGCGCTCGAGGCGGTCGAATCGCTGAATGAGCGCCTGGAGGAGATCAAACCGGTGACGCGCGGCTTCAGCGAGCTGAAGTTCATCCTCGGGGTCGACGGGGGCGAGGATGTGCGCTCGGGGGTCGAGACCTACTCCGCCTACCTGAGGATCGAGCCGGCGCCCTGGAAGTTCTACCAGGCCGGCATCTCCTACCGCACCGCGCCGCGCGACCGCGTTGCGCTGATGGACGATCCCAACCAGCTCAACGTCGACATCAACCTGCTGGTCGGCTGGCGCTGGTTCCCCGATGACATCGGCGAGTTCTATCGTCTCACCACCGCGGCCGGCCTGATCGATGGCCAGGTCGGCGCCGATCTGACCTATCAGTTCACCCGCAACCTCAGCCTGGAGATCATGGGGCGCCAGAAGGACAACAAGCGACTCCCCCTCGATCGCCGCTATGAGCAGGGGACGCTCATGCTGCGGGCCACCTTCAACTACCAGGTCTGGGACCGCATCAGCATCCGCGCCGGCGGCGACGACCTGGTCGGGCTGCCCGGGGTATGGCTCGGCCTGCGCGCCGAGCTGCTCGACAACGACCTGCGCAACATCGTCACCGTCTCGTCGTTCGTGCATTAGGCCGGCTGGTGCAGTTGTCTCGATGGCACCCCGCTCTAGGCTGAGGGGGTGCACAACGTCGCCATCGCCCTGATCGCCGCAGCCGGCTGCTGCTTCTGCGCCGCGGCGCTGCTGCGCTGGCGGCAGATGGGCCGGGTCGATGCACCGCAGCCGCGCTACCTCTGGCCGATGTGGGCGGGCATGGCGCTCCTCACCGCCAGCCTGGTGCTGAGCCTGTGCGATGCCAGGGAGGTCGACTTCTCCTACAGCGTCCTGGGGGTGTGGGCCGGGGTCGCCAGCCTGCTCTTCCTCAGCCGCTACCTGGCGGTGCCCAGCCGCGGAGTGCTGGTGCTGCCGATCGGCGGCATGTCGCTCCTGGTGGCGATGGCCGAGCTGACCGGACGGCGGGATCATCAGCTGGTGGCCGCCACCAGCGGCCATTGGATCACCAGCGTCCATGCGCTGTTCATGTCGCTCGAGCTGGCGGCGATGGTGATCGCCGGTACCGCGGGCGGCCTCTACCTGATCGCCGCCCGCCAGCTCAAGTCGCCGAGCGTGCGCGCACTGCGCCTGCCCAGCCTGCCGCTCCTGGAGCGGCTGACCGAACGCAGCCTGGTGGTCGCCACCGCCCTGCTCCTCGGCGGCCTGGCCACCGGCGGCGCGGCGATGCAGATGAGCCGTTCGATCAGCCTCGCCCATCCCACCATCGTGCTGTCGCTGGTCACCATGATCGTGCTGGTCGCCACCTTGGCGCTGCGCAGCGCCCAGCGCATCAGCCGCGGCATGGTCGCCGCGGCGGCGGTGGCGGGAATGGTGCTCTCGGCGCTCGGCGCCGTCAGCCAACTGGTGCTCACCCATGGGTGAGGGGACCGCACCGAGCGACGACCAGGGCGGCGATCTGCCGCTGGCGATCCTGGGAGTGGATCACCACCGCACCCCGGTCGACATCCGCGAGCGCCTGGCGGTGCCGCCGGAGACGCTTCTCCGCCTGCTCGCCGGGCTGTCGACCCTGCCGGGCAGCAGCGAGGCGGTGGTCTTGAGCACCTGCAATCGCCTGGAGTGCTACCTCGCCGGCACGCCCGACCGCCAGGCGATCGTCAGCCTGCTGGCCGAACACCATGGCGTCGATGCCGCCATCCTCGACCAGCACGTCTACTGGAGCCGCGGCCGGCAGTGCGTGCGCCACCTGTTCCGCGTCACCGCCGGCCTGGAGAGCCTGGTCATCGGCGAGCACCAGATCATCAACCAGGTCAAGACCGCCTACGACCAGGCGCGCGCCGGCCACTTCACCAGCGCCGTGCTCAACCCCCTGTTCCAGCGTTCGCTCGGGGTGGCCAAGGAGGTGCGCAACCAGACCGCGATCGGCAAGCACAAGCTCAGCGTGGCATCGGTGGCCGTCGACCTCGCGCGCCACATCTATGGCGAGCTGTCCAAGGCGCGCCTGCTGGTGGTCGGCGCCGGCGAGATCGCCGAGCTGGCGATCAAGTACCTGCTCTCCGCCGGGGTGCGCGAGCTGAGCGTGATCAACCGTTCGGAGGAGCGTGCCACCGCGCTGGCGGCGGAGTACAAGGCCGAGGCGATGCCCTGGTCGATGCTCGCCGATGCGCTCTTAGTCCATGACATCGTGGTCACCAGCACCGCGGCCCCGCATGCGGTGATCACCGAGGCCGAGGTGAGAGCGGTCAAGAAGCGGCGCAAGGCGCCGCTGATGTTCATCGATCTGGCGGTGCCCCGCGATGTCGAGGCCGAGGTCGGCAAGCTCTCGGACGTCTTCCTCTACAACATCGACCATCTCGAGGCGGTGGTGGCGGCCAACCGCAATCTGCGCGCCGATGAGGTCGATGCCGCCGATGCCCTGGTCGACAGCCTGGTCTCCAGCTACGTCACCGATGTGCGGCGGGACAAGGGTGCCCTGCTCGCCCAGGTGGCATCCTATTTCGACGACATCATCGCCGCCGAGGAGGCGCGCCTGCGCGGCAAGCTCAACCTCAAGGACAGCTCCGAACTGCGCTATGGGCTGGAGCGCGTCGGCAACAAGCTCCAGCACCAGGTGCTGCGGCTGCTGCGCGAGCGCCCCGACGACCGCCAGGTCGAGGACCTGGTGCGCGAGCTCTTGAACCTCAAATAGGGCCGCATGCGCCGTGTGCGCCGCATCGCCATCAGCGGACGCGGCGATGGCGCAGCCGCCAGCTGGCGATCACCCCGCCGATGAATCCGCCCAGGTGCATCTCCCAGCTGAGCTGGTGCACGCTGGCTCCCGGCTGCACCGGCTGCATGGTCACCAGCGCCGCGCCGTAGAGCGCGAGGGTGACCAGGGCGATGATGATCGGCATCAGCCCGCGCCGGAACAGCCCGTTGGCGAGCAGGAAGCCGATCAGCGCGAACACCACCCCGCTGGCGCCGATGTGCACGCTGCCCGGCAGGCCCCAGATCCAGGCGGTGGCGCCCGAGAGCACCATGCCGTAGATCACCGCGATGCCGGTCAGCCGGCGGCCGTAGCTGCAGCTGATCATGCCCAGGAGCAGCAGGCCGATGCTGTTGGCCAGCAGGTGCTCGAGCGAGGCGTGCAGGAAGGGCGCGAAGAGGATGCCGAGCAGGCCCTCGGGCGTGCGCGGGCGCACGCCGAGGACCCAGGCGATCTCCACCTTGCAGGTGGCGCGCAGGATGACATCGATGATGAATGCGCCCCAAACGACCGCGAGCCAGCCGACAACGACCTCGAAGTCGCTCGCTGGCTCGCGCGCCGATCGCGGCATGGACGGCTGGTGGGGCTACTTGCCGCCGCCGGGGTGCATCGGAATCACGACGATCTCGACCCGGCGGTTCTTGGCGCGGTTGGCCGCCGAGGTGTTGGGATCGAGCGGGCGCTGGTCGGCGAAGCCGGCGAAGCCGAGCTTGGCGGCCGGGATGCCGTGATCGAGGAGGAAGTGCAGCACTTTCTGGCTGCGTCCGCCGGAGAGATCCCAGTTGTCGTCCCACTGGTCCTTGCTGCGGCTGATCTTCTCGTCGTCGGTGTGGCCATCGACGCGGACGTAGAAGCCGTCGTGGTACTTCTGGTTGATCAGCGCGATCACATGGCTGAGGGTGTTCTTGGCGCTGGTGCTCAGATCGGCCGAGCCGGGCTTGAACAGCACGCTGTTCTCGATCGAGATGACCAGCTCGACGTCGCGCTCGTGCAGCGTGGCATTCTCGATGAGGTCCTTGCCGACCTGGAGGGGCGGGGCCTGCGGATTGCGCTCGATGTAGGCCCTGGTCTTGTCGTTGGCGCACGCCACCAGCTGGTTCTCGAGCTCCCTGTTGACGCGCTCGAGTTCCTGGATCTGGGTGTCCTTGTAGCCCAGCTCGCGATCCGAGCCGCAGCCACCGAGGGTGAGGGAGGCGATGGCGATGACGCCCACGGCAGCGATCCGGTAGTTCTTCATAAGCGCCGCTTGTATAGGGTGGTAAGGACTTCGCAAGGAGGCTCTTGCAAGCCCAGGCCCTCAGCGAGGCGAACGCAGCCGGGCGAGCACCGCGTCTGCCATCACCCGGGTGCCGACCACCGCCAGGCCGGGCTGGCGGATGTCCCCGGTGCGCATGCCGTCCTTGAGCACCCCGCTGATCGCCGCCTCGATGGCGCGCGCCTCGTCCTCGAGCTTGAGGCCGTAGCGCAGCAGCAGGGCCGCCGAACCGATCATCGCCAGGGGGTTGGCCTTGCCGGTACCGGCGATGTCGGGCGCCGAGCC
>PLEW01000129.1:0-139 GCA_003136555.1 Planctomycetota bacterium
GGCGTCGGCCTGCTGCGCGCCGAATTCATGATCTCCGACGCCCTCGGCGGCCAGCACCCGCGCGCGCTGCTCGAGGCGGGCGGCAGGCAGACCTTCATCGACGCGATGTCCACCGGGCTGCTGCGCATCGCGCGCGCCT
>PLEW01000129.1:163-9432 GCA_003136555.1 Planctomycetota bacterium
ATGCCGAACTGTTCGACCTCGAATGCGAGGTGCTGGCGCAGGTGCGTGCGCAATCCCCCAACCTGCATGTGATGATCCCGTTCGTCAGGACCCGCTGGGAGCTGGAGGCATGCCTGGCGCTGATCGACCGCAGTCCGCTGGGAGCCAGCCGCGGGCTGCAGCGCTGGGTGATGGCCGAGGTGCCGTCGGTGGCCTACTGGATCGGCGCTTATGCCGGGCTCGGGATCGATGGGGTATCGATCGGATCGAACGATCTCACCCAGCTCATGCTCGGTGTCGATCGCGATTCCGAGCTGTGCAGCGAACTGTTCAACGAAACCGATCCCGCCGTGCTCGACGCCATCGAACGCATCATCAGCGCCTGCCATCGCGCCGGCATCACCTCCTCGCTGTGCGGCCAGGCGCCATCGAACAATCCGGCCTTCGCCGAGCATCTGGTGCGCTACGGCATCACCTCGATCTCGGTCACCGCCGATGCGGTGGACGCGACCCGGCGTTCGATCGCCGCCGCCGAGCGGCGACTGCTCCTCGCCGCGGTGCGCGGCGAGGAGCGTGATGAGGGAGCGCATCCCCAAACAGGCCGCAACCGCGCCGCCACCGGCAGAGGAGGTTCATCATGAACTCCGTCCCATCCGTCCCATCCGTCCCATCCGTCCCATCCGCCATGAGCGCCATGAGCGCCATGGAGGCGATCGCCCAGCGCCGCGCTGTACGCTCCTTCCTCCCCGAGCAGGTCGGCCGTGAATGCATCATGGCGCTGCTGCATGCGGCGGTATGGGCCCCCACTGCGATGCACGAGGAGCCATGGGCCTTCGCCGTGGTGCAGGACCCCGCCATGCTCAAACGCATCTCGCAGCGCGCCAAGGCGCTCTTGTCGGAGGATGCCCTGCACGGCAGGCACCTGGCGCCGGAGGCGCTCAAGCGCTTCACCGACCCGGCATTCGACATCTTCTACGATGCCGGCACGCTGATAGCGATCTATTGCCGCCCGCTGGGACCCTATGCGGCCGGGGATTGCTGGCTGGCGGCGGAGAACCTCATGCTCGCCGCCTGCGCGATGGGGCTGGGCACCTGCGTCATCGGCCTCAGCCTGCCCGCGCTCAACGACCCGCTGATCAAGAAGGAGCTGGCGATCCCGCCCGAGCTGACCGCGATCGCACCGATCATCGTCGGAGTGCCCCGGGGCCAGGTCCAGCCGAGCCAGCGCAAGGAACCGCAGATCATCGCCTGGCGATGACCAGCACGCGGATGGCATAACGATCCTTGAACCGAACACCGATGACCCCACCACCACGAAAGGCAACAGCCATGCTCACCACACCCAAGCAACTCAAGGCCGAACTGGCATCCGCCAAGAAGGATCTCGCCACCTTCACCGCCATGCGCCGCGACCTCGGCCGCGTCATCGTACGGCTCGAGAAGCGCCTGCTGGCGCTCGACAAGGCCGTCGAATCGAAGCTGCGCTCCTCGGTGCTCTTCCACATCTCCAATGGCATCCAGAAGGCCGAGGCCACCAAGCACTGCCTCGACGACCAGATCTCCTACATGGAGAACATCGTCGACGCGATCAAGCAGCACCAGCAGGGGCCCAAGGCCGCCACTGCGCGCGGCTGAGCGTGCGGATGAGGCCCGCTGCTGGACGCCAGCGGCAGCGCTGCTGCAGGAGCTGGTTGGTGCGCATTTTTGCAATCCCCTCGCCAGGGGGTACCGTCTCTGGCCATGATCACCATCGAACACCTCGATCATCTGGTCTTGACGGTCGCGGACATCAGGACCAGCTGCGCCTTCTACTCGACCATCCTCGGCATGCAGGAGCTGACCTTCGGAAACGGCCGAACCGCGCTCCAGTTCGGCAGCCAGAAGATCAATCTGCACCAGGCGGGGCGCGAATTCGCGCCCAAGGCCCGCATGCCGATGCCGGGCTCGGCGGATCTGTGCTTCATCGCCGCCACCCCGCTCGCGGAGATGGTCGCGGCGCTCACCGCCGCGGGCATCGCCATCGAGGAGGGGCCGATCGGCCGGAGCGGGGCGGCCGGCCCCATCCGCTCGATCTACATCAGGGACCCGGACGGCAATCTCATCGAACTGTCGAACCAGGAGCGGACATGACCCCACCTCGCCAAGGACGCACGCTGAGAGCGGGGGCCGGTCCGGGAGCGCCTGCGCTGAGCGCGGATGCGCCGGCGCGGCCGCCGCAATGGAGACAGCCATGAAGGTCGCCGTCATCGGTACCGGCATGGTGGGAGCCCATGCCGCCTATGCCCTGGTGCTGCTGCGCAGTGCGAGCGACATCGTCCTGGTCGATCAGAACCATGGCCTGGCCCAGGCCCATGCCGAGGACATCCGCCACGCCACGCCCTATTCCGCCCCGGTCCACATCCAGGCCGGCGACTTCCCCGCCATCGCCGGGTCCGATGTGGTGCTGCTGTGCTGCGGCGTGGCCCAGAAGCCGGGCGAGGATCGCCTGAGCCTGCTCGAGCGCAACGTGGCGGTCTTCCGCGCCGTCATCGCCGAGGTCGTGCGCCATGCCCCGGGCGCGATACTGGTGGTCGCCAGCAACCCCGTCGATGTGATGACCGCGGCGGTGCGCCGGCTCTCCGGCCTACCCGAGGGCCGCGTCTTCGGCAGCGGGACGATGCTCGATTCGGCGCGCTTCCGCACCCTGGTCGCCGAGCACCTGGACGTCTCGCCGCTCTCGGTCCACGGCTATGTCCTCGGCGAGCATGGTGATTCCGAGGTCTTGGCCTGGAGCACCGTCGCCATCTCCAGCATCCCGCTGGCATCCTTCGCCGAGCAGCGGGGCCGCCCGGCCGACCAGGCGATGCGGGCACGCATCGACACCGGGGTTCGCCGCGCCGCCTATCAGATCATCGCCGGGAAAGGCTATACCGCGCACGGCATCGGCGCAGCCCTGGCGCGCATCGTGCGGGTGATCCGCGATGATGAGCGCGCCGTCCTGCCGCTCTCGGCCCCATGCACCATCGCCGGCCGGGAGATCTGCCTGAGCCTGCCCCGCGTCCTGGGCCAGGGCGGCATCGGTCCGGCACTGCAGCCGAGCCTCAACGCCGAAGAGATCGCCGCCCTCGCCACCAGCGCCGAGGTCCTCGCCTCGGTCGCCGCCCGGCTCGGCTGACCGGCGCCGCTGCGGAGTCAGAGGGTGGTTGCCGTGGGCAGGGCCTGCGGGGGAGAGGAGCGCTGCCAATACCATGCGAGGCACAGCTGGATGGCCACGGCGGCGCAGCCATCGATCAGCAGGGCACCTTGCACGCCGAGCAATTCGACCGCGAGGCCGGTGAGCAGGGCTCCGAGGGAGAGTCCCCCGCGCATGGCGAGCATGTAGAGGCTCACCGCGGTGCCGAGCAGATGCGGCTGGACGGTCGACTGCAGCAGGGTGTTGGCCGAGGTGCCGCACATGGTCATCGCCACGCCCGCGAGCACCAGCAGCAGCGGCACCGACCAGAACCAGGGAGTCCAGGCGACCAGTATCAGCACCACGCCATAGGCGATGGCGGCTGCGGAGCTCAGCAGCCTGCGATCGATACGCGGATCGATGCCCAGGAGGACGGCCGCGCCGAGCAGGCCACCGGCGCCGAAGGCGGCGATGGCGAGCGAGAAGCGCGCCGGATCACCGTGGAACGCCTGCTTGACCAAGACCGGGACGAAGGTGATCAGGGGCGAGCACAGCAGCGAGGTCGCCAGCACGGTGCCCAGCGCACCGCGCAGATGGGGCTGGGCGAGGACCGCGCCGATGCCGACGAAGGCCGATGGGCGCCCGGCTGCGCCCGGCGCGGGCGCGGGCGGCCGCCAGCGCGGCAGGATCCATATGGCCACGCCGATGAAGGGCACATAGGAGAGGGCGCTGACCACGAAGCAGGACAGCGCGCCGACGCTGGACATCAGCACGCCGGCGATCGCCGGCCCGAGGATGCGCGAGAGGTTGAACTGGGTCGAGTTGAGCGCCAAGCCCTCGCCGATCCTCTCGCGTGCGACGATCGACGGAACGATGGACTGGAAGGAGGGCATCGAGAGCGCGTCGGTGAGGCCGACCACCATCGAGAGCGCGATGATCACCCAGGGGCTGATCTGCCCGGTAAAGATCAGCACGGCGATGGCGGTCGGGCAGAGCATCTGGATGCCCTGGAACAGGGCGATGACGCGACGGCGATCGGAGGTGTCGGCGAGGATGCCGCCGACGATGGTGAGCGCCCAGATCGGGGCGTTCATGGCGAAGGAGTCCAGCCCGATGAGGAACGGCGAGGCACCGAGGGTCAGCAGCAGCCACGGTTCGGCGACCTGCTGGGTCCAGGTGCCGAGGTTCGATAGCAGGCTGGCGAACCAGAAGGTGCCGAAGCGCCGGGTGGCTAATAAGCTCAGCGCTTCCCGCAGGTTCGTCAGCACGTCTGGCGATCGTGGGAGGCAGATGGCGGCGGCAATGCGCAGCTGGCGATCAGCGGCGCTTTCGCGCTCTGCGTGGGTGCAATCCCCGTCCTCACGCGTGCTGGCGGTGCAGGGTGCGGGCCTCGCGCCACAGGGCGTCCTCGAGCCGCTGGGCGGTGTGCACCAAAACCAGGCGCTCGCGGATGCTGCGCTGCGGAGCGGCGCTGAGCGCCTGGCGGATCAGCTGGGTATCGCGCAGGGTCCCGAGCGTGTGCGCGATCTGCCCATAGCGGCGTGCATGCCCGGCCATGCCGCGGATGCCAACAGCCTGCAGCAGCTGGGCCTGGTAATGCGCGTCCTTGGCACGCTTGCGCCATGCGTGAGCGCGTGCCGGCGATGCGACGGCGCAGGCGCGCTCAAAGGCGCGCTCGCAGCGCGCGCGGGCGCGGCGGAAGCCCTTCTTCAAGCCCGTGCGATCGGCATCCCCGATCAGGCCGAGGACCATCTCCTCCAACGAACCGGCCAATGGCAGGAGGCGCGCATAGCGCAGGGTCTCGTTGCGCGGGCTGGGCTCACCGCCACGCACCAGCCAGGCGAGGGCCGAGGCCAGGGTCTCAGGCGGCAGCCCGGGGTCGGCGTGTGCCGACAAGCCGGCGAGGGCATCGGCCCGTGCGGTGAGATCGCGCGCATTGGCGAGGGCGTGGGCGAGACGCCGCAGGGTGGCCAGGCCGGCGTCGATGAGGCGGGGGTCTGCCGACGGGCGGAACAGGCGCAGCGCCGCGCGCAGACGCTTGATCGCCACCCGGCCGCGGTGTATCCGCCTGGCATCACCTGGACCATTGCGGAAGGCGGCGGTGATGGTGCGGCACCAGGCGGCGATCTCCTCGGAGATGGCCGCCCGGAGCTGCCGTGATGTGGTGGGCATGGGTGGGCCTCAGGCTCGGTGCCTGGAAGCGCTGGCGTGGATGGTGGCCGTACAAGGATCGCCGCCACCGGCCACGACCGTGCAGGATCGTTCACACCTCGATGAGGTCAGCCGGTCTTGATCTTGCGCAGCTGCTCGGTCACGTCCTTCAATGAGGCCCTGACGAATGCCAGCTTGTCGGTGAGGTAGGACTTCTCGCCCTTGAGCAGGTCCTTCTTGTGCTGGAGGTGGAGGAATCGCGCCGCTTCGCTCTTCACGGACATGGGAAGTCTCCTGGCTGCCATGCTAGGGCACCGCCCCACCTGATCTAGCCGCAACTCGATGCAGGGTCGGCGGCGGGATCCCGCCAGCGCTGCGGCCCTGCCTATTCCATTGAGCGCTGTTGGCGCGATCATCGCCTGGCGCTGTCATCCACGACGGCCACCTCGCGAAGGATGGTAGGCGATGAGCAGGTACTTCGTGCTGGTGGATGGCCAGGAGCACGGCCCCTTCACCTTCGAGGACATCCAGGCAGAGGTGTCGGCGGGGCGCATCCCGGGGGATG
Source organism: Planctomycetota bacterium (assembly GCA_003136555.1). GTDB lineage: Bacteria > Planctomycetota > UBA11346 > UBA11346 > UBA11346 > BOG-1363. The sequence continues at coordinate 6,010 of PLEW01000129.1, forward strand.
CCTGCTGCCGTAGCGAGGATTCACAGGAGACCGCACGCGCCGACCAGCTGCATCCCGTCTCGCCGGCGCCGGCGCTGCCTGCCCCCGTCCCGCCGCTGGTGCGCATCGCCGGAGTGGCCAAGTCGTTCGGCGAGAAGACCGCCCTGCGCGACATCTCCTTCGCCGTCCCGCCGGGGCAGATCTGCGGCCTGCTCGGTCCCAACGGTGCGGGCAAGACCACCCTCTTCAGACTGCTGATGGGCATCCTCAAGGCGACCGCAGGGGAGATCCGCATCGATGGCCTGGACGCCTTCGAGCAGCGGGTCGAGGTCAAGCGCATCATCGGCTTCCTGCCGGATGAGCCGGTGTTCTATTCCTACCTCTCGGGGCAGGAGATCCTCGAGCTGAGCGCGGCCATGCATGGGCTCGATGTGCGCTCCACCATGGGGAGGATGCAGCCGCTGATCGCGCGGTTGCGGCTGTCCGAGGACATCGGCAACTTCGCCGAGGACTATTCGCGCGGGATGAAGAAGAAGCTCGGACTGCTGCTGGCGATGCTGCATGAGCCCAAGCTCCTGGTCCTCGATGAGCCGACCAATGGGCTCGATGTCGAGTCGACCCACCTGTTCTACGACCTCATCAGCGACGAGGCGCAGCGGGGCACCACCATCATCTTCTCCACCCATCTCATGGATCACGTCACGCGGCTGTGCTCGCATGCGGTGATCATCAACGAGGGCAGCGTCGTCGCCCAGGGCTCGCTCGAGGAGCTGCGCCGCGCACATGGGCAGGCGAGCTTGGAGGAGGTCTTCCTGGCGCTGACCGCGCGGCCGCCGCAATGACGCAGGCGCGTCGGTCGATGGCAGTCAGGCCGCCCTCCTGGCGCGTGGTGCTGGTGCTCCTGCGCATCGCCTGGAAGCGCGGGCTCAACCGCAGGAACCGCCAGGCGGAGCTGCTCCGGCAGCGCGCCGGGAAGAGGGCGAGGAACTGGGCCGGGGTGGGCTTCCTGCTCTCGATCATCGCCCTGGGCGCACTCAACATCGGTGCCGCGCTGATGCTCGACCGCGCGGTGGCCTCCGGCGAGCGGATCGAGGCTGAGGCCGGCGGCGTGGTGGTCGTCAGCGAGAGATTCCTGTCCTTCCTCGACGGCTGGGACAAGGCGCGCGAGCAGGGCAAGCAGCACCGTCTGGATGAGCTGACGAGGAGCGCCTCCTTCGAGGCGTGGATGATCACCCAGGATCGCGGCGGATCGCGGGAGGCGATCACCAAGAGGCTGACCGACGAGGCGAAGGCGCATGGATCACGCCGCTTCGCTTCACAGGACGCGGCCGCCCCCGGCCTGAGCGCCTTGCCATATGCCGGCGGCCTCACCGGCATCCTGGGGACGATCGTGATCGCCTGGTGGATCATGGTGCTGGCGTTCCAGGGCGAGGGCCTGGAGCTCGATCTGCAGCGGCGGCGGCATCCGATGTGGGAATGGCTGTTCTCGCATCCGGTCGCACCGGGAGCTATCTTCCTCGCCGAGATGCTCGCCCCCATCGCCGCGAACCCGATCTTCAGCACCGCGCCGCTCTTCGCCGGCTGCGTCTACGGGATGATCTATGGAGCGCAGGCGGGTGCCGTCGCCGCGCTGATCGTCGGCATCCCGGCGACCATCGCCATCGCCTGCCTGGGCAAGGCGCTCGAGATCGCCGTCATCCTGCGCTTCTCGCCCCGCACGCGCGGCGCGATGATCGGCCTGATGGGCTGGCTCGGCTACGCCTCGATGATGCTGATGTTCCTGAGCATGGTCTCGATGACGAAGGTGACCTCGGTGGTGGGCGACCTGCTGGAGCCGCTGAACGTGGTGCCATGGCCATGGCTGGCCCTCCTCCTGGGCGTGACTGCCGATGGCTCCCATTCATTCATCGCCGGTGTGCTGTGGAGTTGGACGCTGACGGCAATCGCCATAACCTGCGCCGTGTCATTCTGCGTCTGGGGCGCTCGACGGGGGATCAGCGGCGAGAGCGGACGCAGCGTGGCGGTGCCACCCCGGGCCCTGGCGGCGACCTCGCGATTTGGGCGCAATCCCCTATACCGCAAGGAGTTCTTGTGGTTCGTCAGGGACCGCAGCGCGATCGTCCAGGCGATCCTCATCCCGGTCACCATCGCCGGCTTCCAGCTGTTCAACTTCCGCGGCCTGCTGGTCGAGGCGCAGAATGCATGGAACTACCTCTGCGGTGCGGGCATCCTTTTCGGCACCTACTTCCTCTGGGTGCTGGGGCCCAAATCGCTCGCTTCCGAAGGCGCGGCGCTGTGGATCGCCCAGACCTGGCCGCTGGGGCTGGAGAACCTGCTCAAGGCCAAGGCATGGCTATGGTCGCTCATCTCCTCGGTGATCGTGGGGATGGTCCTGCTCTATGCGGCCTTCCTCTATCCCGTCAACATTCCCTCCATCATCCTGGTCGGGATCGGCTGGTTCTTCTTCGGCCAGAGCATGGCGAGCAAGACCGTGACGCTGGTGTCCGTGCCTTCATCATCAGGCGAACCGGGCAAGATCGCCAAGTCGCGCACCTGGGCGGCGAGCCTGGGCATGCTCACCTTCTCCATCGGCGTGCTCACCAGCCAGTGGCATGTTGCGATCATGGGCATCGTCTACAGCTATGTCACCGCGGCGGCGATGTGGGAGCATTTCCGCGCCCGCCTGCCCTACCTCTACGATCCCTGGTCGGAGCGCCTGCCCCCGCCGCCGACGATGATGCATGCGATGGTCGCCATCAGCATCCTGGTGGAGGGAGGCGCCATCATCAGCGCCGTCGCCTTGGCGATCATCGGCCGCGAATCCATTGCCGTCGCCCAGGCGGTGGCATACGGCATGTGCGCGGTGATGGTGTCGGCGGGAATGGTGCGCTTCCTCGCGCAGCGCGGCGTCGCCAATACGGCGATCTGGAATTGGCGCGCGGCGGCACCTGCCGGCGCTGGCCAGGCGGACACATCGGCCAAGGCGGTGGACACCCGCATCTCGCTCATGGCCGCGATCGCCATGGGAGCGTGCGCCGGGGTGGTGTTGGGAGGTCTGGCGCTCGGCTATCGCTCCGTGCTCGCCCTGCTGCCTTGGACCGCGGAGCTCATCCGCCATGCCCAGGAGGCAGCCAGGAACATCCCCGATCTGCAAGCATCCTACGCCGTGATGGCCATCGCCTTCGCGCCGTTGGCGGAGGAATACCTCTTCCGCGGGCTGCTGTTCCGCTCGATGGATCGCACCTGGGGCGATCGCCGCGCGGTGATCGGCAGCGCGGCCTTCTTCGCCGTGTACCATCCCCTGCTGTCGTGGCCGCCGGTGTTCCTCCTGGGGGTGGTCAACGCCGCGCTGTTCAAGCGCACTGGGCGGCTGCTGCCGGCGGTCATCCTGCATATGGTCTACAACACCGTGGTGGTGCTGGCCTAGCGCGAGTTTCTCCTTAG
>PLEW01000131.1 GCA_003136555.1 Planctomycetota bacterium
GGGCTTCCCGGTTTTGTTCAACAACAGCTTCTCCGGCTGGGAGGGCTTCGAACGCGCCGTCGGCCTGCTCTGGCGGCCGACCTCCTTCGGCGAGAGCCTGTACTACGACCAGCAGGGCACCCTGGTGCGCGAAGCGGCCGGGAAGGGCCGACCGATGGGGCACGGCGGGATCTACGATTGGCGCATGACCGTGCGCGACCAGGAGAATCCCATCACCGCCGGCATGCCTCCGGTATGGATGCACCGGCTGGATGAACTCTACCACGGGCAGCGCGGACCGGCCAAGGATGTCCACATCCTGCTGAGCGCCTATTCCGACAAGACCAAGGGCGGCACCGGCTTCGACGAGCCCATCGTGTGGTGGGTGCCGGTCGGCAAGGGCAAGGTGCTCACCGACGTCATGGGCCATGTCGGCGACACCGCCTGCCTGTCCTGCGTCGGCTACCAGACCACCCTGCTGCGCGGCATCGAATGGCTGGCCACCGGCCGCTGCACCACCGCCATCCCCGCGGACTTCCCCACCAGCGAGAAGACCAGCCAGAACTATCCCGGCGGCCTGGTGAAATCGCTGGTCCCCCCCGCGACGGTGCAGGAATCGCTGAGCATGTTCAAGCTTCCGCCCGGCTACCATATCGAAGTGGTTGCGCAGGAGCCGATGATCATCAATCCGGTCTGCTTCGCCTGGGATGGCGATGGCCGCATGCTGGTGTGCGAGATGCGCACCTACATGACCAATCCGGATGCCAAGGGCGAGGATGAGCCGAAATCGCGCGTCTCGATGCTGACCGATACCAAGGGCGATGGCATCTATGACAAGGCGACCACCTATGTCGACGACCTCGTGCTGCCGCGCATGGTGCTGCCGTTGGATGATCGCGTGGTGATCGCCGAGACCTACACCGGCAAGTTCGTCTCCTACAAGGACAAGGATGGCGATGGGATCGCCGATGAGCATGTCATGGTCTACGATGGCGGTCCATCGCGCGCCAACCTCGAGCATCAGGACAGCGCCCTGCTCTACGGCACCGACAACTTCATCTATACCGCGCAGACCGGCAGCCGGCGCTTCCGCGTCGGCGCCGACCTGATGTGGACGGCCGATCCGATCTATGGCCGCGGATCCCAATGGGGGCTGGCGATGGATGACATGGGGCGCCTCTACAGCTCGACCGCCGGCGGCGAGAATCCGGTATTCGGATTCCAGCAGCATCCCAGCTACGGTGCGCTGACGCTGCCCGGGGAGCAGGCGGATGATTTCGCCGAAGTCTTCCCGCGCATGCAGATCGTCGACGTGCAGGGCGGCCTGGGACGGGTCAAGCCGATCATCGGCACGCTCAACCACATCACCGGCTGCGCCGGCCAGTCGATCTACCGCGGGGACCGCCTGCCGGCCGACCTCTTGGGCGATTACATCCTGCCGGAGCCGGTAGGACGCCTGATCCGCCGCGGCAAGGTGCAGGTGATCGATGGCAAGCGCGTGCTGGTCAATGCCTACCCGCAGAGCGAATTCATCACCTCGACCGATCCCGCGTTCCGCCCGGTGTGGACAGCGACCGGTCCGGATGGCTGCCTCTACATCGGCGACCTGCACAACGGCATCGTCCAGGAGGGCAACTGGACCCGGCCCGGCTCCTACCTGCGCGAGATGGTCGATCGCGATGGCCTGGGCAATTACATCGGCCATGGGCGCATCTACCGCCTGGTCAATGATTCGGCCAAGCCCGGACCGCGTCCCGCCATGCTCAAGCAGACCCCTGCGCAGCTGGTGCAGTACCTCTCGCATGCCAACGGCTGGTGGCGCGACACGGCGCAGCAGTTGATCGTGCTGCGGCACGATAAGAGCGTGGTGCCCGCCCTCCAGCAGCTGGTGCGTGGCGGCACCGCCCCCTTGGGCCGCGTCCACGCCCTGTGGGCGCTCGATGGCCTAGGTTCCACCGAACGTGATGTCCTGGTCGCCGCGCTGGGGGACAGCGATGCGCGTGTACGCGCCACCGCGGTTCGCATCGGCGAAGGCCTGCTGCGCCAAGGCGATGCGGAACTGCTCTCCAAGCTCAAGCCGCTGGTCGCCGACAAGGATGTCGATGTCGTGGTGCAGCTGGTCGACTCCCTGCGCTTCAGCAAGGATCCGGCGGCCAAGCAGATGATCCTCGATGCCAGCGCACGCTTCATCGGCAACGAGATCGTCACCGCGTCGTCGCAGCAGAGCCTGCGTTTCGACCCCGACCATCCCACGCCCTTCAACGCCCAGCTCGACCCGGCCTCGATGGTGCTGGCCAAGAAGGGGCATGACCACTTCACCCAGCTGTGCTTCGCCTGCCATGGCCAGGACGGCAAGGGCGTGGTCACCAATGACGGCATGCGCATGGGCCCGCCGCTGGCCGGTTCGCCGCGCGTGCTGGGCAGCAGGGAGGGCATGGTGCGCATCGTCCTGCATGGGCTGCAAGGCGATGTCGACGGCAAGACCTTCACCGGCTTCATGCTGCCGATGAAGGCCAACGACGACCAGTGGATCGCCGAGGTCTGCACCTATGTGCGCACCGCCTTCGGCAATACCGCCGGAGCGGTCACCAAGGAGGATGTGGCGCGCATCCGCGCCGCGACGGCGGAGCGCACCCAGCCATACAACCTGCCTGAGCTCGGACTCTGGCTGGCCGTGCCGACCTCGGTGATGAAAGGCTGGACCTTCAGCGCCTCGGTCAACAGCGGCAGGGCGTCGGCGGCCGCCGATGGCGATCACGGAACGCGCTGGGACACCGGGACCGGCCAGGCCGCCGGGCAGTGGTTCCAGATCGACATGGCCAAGCCGATGGTGGTCTCGCAGCTGACCCTCGATTGCGCCGGGTCCGCGAACGACTACCCGCGTGGCTGGGAGGTGCGCTGCAGCGCCGATGGCCAGACCTGGTCCCAGCCGCTGGCGAAGGGCGAGGGCAATCAGGCGGTCCTCGCCATCCCGCTACCGGCCGGCACCATGGCCCGCTATCTGCGCGTCATCCAGACCGCGAGCGGGAAGACCGGTCTGTTCTGGTCGATCCATGAACTGACGGTCTACGGCACGGAGAAGAAGTAGGCCGCACGCCTGGCGGCCGGGCAGGGAAGGCGTCCACCGATCCGCACCCTGCGCAGCTCCGCTGGCAGGTCGGCCGGAGCACAGCCAGGCGCGCTCCTAGCGGCCCGCTGGTGCGATCTCCATCGGCTCGACCGCGGCGCCCTCGACCAGCTGGGCGCTCGGATTGGCGATGATCAGGTCGCTCTGCGATATGCCGCCGCTGATGCCGATCTGCCTGCCGTAGTCACCAGCCACCAGCACCGGCTGGAAGTGCACGTGGCTGTCGCGGACCAGCGCCAGGCGGTTCCCCTCGCTGTTGAAGATGAGCGTCGAACCCGGCACCAGGAGCGGCGGCGAGGCGATCGGGACGCTCACCTGCACCTGCACGTACATGCCGGCGAAGAGCTGGCCCGTCGGGTTCTTGACCTGCACCTCGATGCGCAGCGTCCGGGTGGTGGAATCGATCACTCCTGCTGTCCGTGTCACCAGCCCTTCGATCAGCTGGTCGGGATGCTCGCGCACGATGATATGCACCGTCTGGCCGACCTTGACCTCGAAGGCGTTGGTCTGCGGCACGTCGACATAGATGCGCAGGAGATCGATGCGGTTGATGCGGAACAGCGGCTTGGCGCCGGGTGCGCTGCCGGAGGTGACCAGGGAGCCGACCTCGGTGTTGCGCGCGGAAATGACCCCATCGAAGGGGGCGACCATGGTCTCGAAGGTGCGCAGCTCGGCGAGACGGCGCTGGTTCGCCTCGGAGACCAGCACATCCGCCTGCGCCGCTTCCAGTTCGGCGCGGGAGACCTCATCAGCCGCCAGCCGTTCGCTGTATTCCTGCTCGGAGATCACCTTCTGATCGCGCAGCTCGGAATAGCGCTTGAGCGTGATGGCGGTGAGCGCGTTGTTCGCCTTGGCGGTCAGGACACGCGCCTTGGATTGCACCAGCGTAGCCTCTGCCTGGTGCAGCTCCTCATCGACCTCCGGCGTCTCGATGGTGCAGATGGTCGCTCCGGCATGGACCACGTCGCCGATGTCCACCTTCCAGCTCTTGAGATAGCCGTTGGTGCGGGCGAACAGATCCGATGCCTGGTCGGCGACGCAGTCGCCGGGCAGCAGCAGCTCCTTCTTCGCCGCACCGGGCTGGGCATGGACCACCGCGACCTGCTGTGGCGCGGTGCGGATATGATCGGCTTCCCCCGCCAGCGCCTGCTCGCGCAGGAAGTGCGGGCGGAAGCCGATGGCGAACAGCATGCCCAGGCCGAGCATGCCGAGCACCAGGACGAGCATGACCGTGCCAGTGCGCGGCCGCTGGCTGTGATGCAGGGACAGCAGGCCTGCTCCCGGCGCCTCGGCGCCTGGAGCACGTGAGCCGGGACCGGGTGGCGTGCTGCCATGCGCGGCGGCGTCGCTCCCAGTCGTATCGTTCTCAGCGTCCATGTCGGTATTCCTTATTCATGGTCGGCGGGGAGTTCGTGCGCTGCCACCTCGTCGGTCGAAGGCGGCACCGGCTCGGACGCAGGCCGCCGGCGATGCAGCGCGCTGTAGGCGACGGGAACGAAGAAGAGCGTCGCCAGGGTGGCGCATAGCAGGCCGCCGATGACCGCCCGCCCGAGCGGGGCATTCTGCTCGCCGCCCTCGCCCAGGCCGAGCGACATCGGCATCATGCCGATGATCATCGCCAAGGCAGTCATCATCACCGGTCGCAGGCGCGTCACCCCTGCGAGCCAGGCAGACTCGGCCGCACCCAGGCCGTCGCGGATGCGATCGTTGGCGAAGGTCACCACCAGGATGCTGTTGGCCGTCGCGACGCCGATGCTCATGGTCGCTCCCATCAGCGAAGGGACGCTGATCGGGGTGTCAGTGACGAAGAGCATCCACAGGATGCCCCCCAGGGCTCCGGGCAGGGCCATGAGGATGATCAGCGGATCGATCCAGCTCTGGAAGTTCATCACCATCAGGAAGTAGACCAGGACGACCGCGAAGATCAGGCCGAAGGCCAGCCCCTGGAACGAACGGTTCATGCTCAGCGCCTGCCCGCGCACGGTGAAGGTCGTGCCGCGGGGCAGCGTCGGCGTCAACTTGGCGATCACGCGGTCGACACCGGCCGAGACCCGGCCGAGATCTCGATCCTGGACGTTGGCAAGCACGTCGTATGTCGGCGCGGTATTGTAGTGGGTGACGTTGGTCGGCGCCTGCCCATGGCTGATATGCGCGAGGTTGCCGAGCAGCTGCGGATTGGATAGCGCATCGGTGGTGATCGGCGTGTTCGCCAGCGCCGCCGCCGAGTCCATGTGGAACTGGGGCGTCTGGACCGCCAGGGTGTACTCCACACCCGATTTCGGATCGAGCCAGTAGTTGGGCGAGATGACGCCGCTCGAGCTCAGGGATACGATCAGCGTGTTCGCCACGTCCTTCTGCGCCAGATGGAGCTGGCTGGCGAAGCTGCGGTCGACATCGACATGCAGCTCCGGGGTATTGGGCACCTGTTGCAGGTGCACATCGACCGCACCAGGCACTTCCGACAGCTCCTTGCGCAATTGCTCGGCGATGCGCAGGTTCTCCGCCTGATTGCCGCGCGGTCCGGCGATCTGGACGTCGATGGGGGCAGGCAGACCGAAATTGAGCACCTGCGTCACCATGTCCGGCGGCTGGAAGTAGACCATCAGCTCGGGAAAGCTCTTGGCGAAGCGGCTGCGCAGGGCGCGCACATATCCGGCGGTCGGAGCATGTCCGGCATTGAGCGTGATCAGCACCTCGCCATCCGCTGACGAGATCAACGACCCATCGCTGAGGGCCAGGTTGATGCCGCTGTTGGGGATGCCCATGTTGTCGATCTGGTTCTTCAGATCGGCGGCGGGAATGATCTCGCGTACGGCCTTCTCGACCCGCGCCAGGTAGAGCTCGGTCTCCTCGATGCGCGTTCCGGGCGGGGCTCGGACATGGAAGCGGATCTGCCCGGCATCGACGGTGGGGAAGAAATCATGGCCGAGCAGGGGATAGATCACGCAAGAGCCCGCCACGAAGAGCGTGAACATCACCATCGACACCAACCGATGGTCCATCGCCCAGCCGAGATAGCGGCCGTAGAGCGAGCGCAGCGCCTCGAACAGCTGGTTGAAACCATGGTGGATGCGGCCTGCCCACCCCAGGGGCCTGGCGCCATCGTCCTGGCCATGGCCATGCTCATGGACCAGGAGGTACTGGATCATGGTCGGCACCAGGGTGCGCGAGAGCAGGTAGCTGGTGAGCATGGCGAAGACCACCGCCAGGGCCAGGGGGACGAACAGGCTCTTGGCCGTCCCGGTGATGAAGACGATCGGCACGAAGACGATGCAGATGCACAGCGTCGAGACGAACGCCGGGACGGCGATTTGGTGCGCACCATCCAGGATCGCAGTGACCAGCGGTTTGCGCGCAGACAGATTCAGGTGGATGTTCTCGATCGTCACCGTCGCATCATCGACCAGGATGCCGACCGCCAGCGCCATGCCACCCAGGGTCATGACGTTGAGGGTCAGGCCGCAGGCATTGAGGGCGATGATGGAGACCAGGATCGAGAGCGGTATCGATACCACCACGATCAGCGTGCTGCGCCACGAGCCGAGGAAGAGCAGGATCATCAATCCGGTCAGGCCTGCGGCGATCACGCCTTCCTTTACCACTCCGGCGATCGCAGCGCGGATGAACACCGACTGGTCGGCGAGCAGCTCGAGCTTGAGCTCCTTGGGCAGGGTGGCCATGAGGTCCGGCAGGCGGTTGCCGATGCCCTTGATGATGTCGAGGGTGGAGCCACCGCTTTTCAGGATCGGCTGCAGCACCCCCCGCTTGCCATCGACATTGACGATGTTGGTCTGCGGGATGAAGCCGTCACGGACATTGGCGACATCGTGCAGGTAGATCGTGCGGCCTGCGATGGTGCGGATGGGCAGATCATTGATCGCCTCCACCGTCGTCGGGCTCGAATTGAGCCGCACATTGTATTCCTGCTGCCCGATCTTGGCGGTGCCGGCAGGCAGGATGAGGTTCTGGGCGTTGACCGCATCGACGATGTCGTTCGCCGAGAGCTTCCAGGCGAAGAGCTTCTGCGGATCGATATCGACCATCACCTGGCGGAAGCGTCCACCGTAGGGATAGGGGATCTTCGCACCTGGCACGGTCGCCATGCCAGGGCGGAAGAAGTTGGTCGCGAGATCGAACAGCCGCTGCTCCGACAGCGATCCGTCGCTGCCGAGCGATGCCTGCACGATCGGCACGTTGGTCGCGCTGTAGCGCAGGATGATCGGCGGGAAGGTGCCGGGGGGCATGCCCCGCAGCGTCGCCTCGGCGGTCGCCGAGACCTCGGCGACCGCCGCCTCGATCCTGGCGCCCGGCTGCAGGAAGATCTTGATCACCGCAGTGCCGTTGAGCGACTGGCTTTCGATATGTTCGATGTCATTGACCAGCGACACCAGCACGCGTTCGAACGGGCTGACGATCCGCTGCTCGATCTCATCGGGGGCTATGCCGGCATAAACCCACACCACCGCCACCACCGGGATCTCGATCTCCGGGAAGATGTCGGTGGGCATCCGCGAAATGGTGACCAAGCCGAAGATGGCGATGAGGATCGCCAGCACCACGAAGGTATGCGGCAGCCGGAGCGCAAGCCTGACGATCCACATTCAGCCGGCCCTTCCCATGGTAGAGTTGCTTCCCGACCGCGCTGGCAGCCCGGCCGCAGGGCCGCCGCGGCCGATGTGGGTCAGATGCCCGGCCGGTGAGGTCGGAGGGCTGAGAGATGGCATGGCAGGGACGTGCAGGCAGGTCATGAAGCGGATCATTCCGTGAGGATGTGGTTGAACAGCATATCGACGAAGCGCTTGAGCGGCTCGACGGACTTGTCGATCTTTGCCCTCAGGATGGCTCCTTCCCATGAATTGAGCGTGAAAGCGGCCAGTTTCCTGGCATCGGCAATCTTCGCCAGCTCCCCTGCCGCCTGGGCCTGCTCCAGGCACGAAGCCACCCGCCCCTCCCAGCGCACCAGGACGTCGGCGATGCGGCGCCGCAGGCGGGCGTTGCGGCTCGCCAGCTCCAGCCCGAGGGTGCCGAACAGGCAGCCGCGCGTGCAACCGCTCAGGCGCTGGCCTTCGATGCTGGATTCGAAATAGCTCCGCAGCCGGGCCAGGGGCGGCGGCGCGAGATTGCCCAGATGCTGCTCGAGCTTGAGCTCCAGCTCATTGGCCGCGTTCTCGATGATGGCGATGCCGAGATCGTCCTTGCTCTTGAAGTAGTAGTAGAACGATCCCTTGGGGATCTTCGCCTCCTTGAGCACCGCATCGATGCCTGTGCCATTGAAGCCGTTGACGCGCAGCAGCTGGCTGGCGATGCCGACGATCGCTGCACGGGTCTCAAGCTTCGCCATGGCCGCATAGTAGACCAGTCGTCTAGTAGGTCAAGCTCGCACAGCCGGTCGGGATGCCCTGCGGTCGCCCGCCTGGAGCCGACGTCCCGTTAGAGCTTGAACTCGCCGACCATGGTCTGCAGCTCGCCGGCGATCTGCACCAGGGTCTGCGCCGACTCCCTGGTCTCCGACGCCGAGGCGCTGGTCGTCCGAGCCGCCGAGACCACATGATCGACGTTCTCGGCGCTGGTGCGGGCGCTGGCGGCGACGCCGATGATGTTCCTGTTCATCTCTCCGGTGGTCGCAGCCTGCTCTTCGACCGCGCTCGCGACTGAGGTCAGGATATCGCTGATGCGCGTCACCTCGTTGGCGATCGCATCGATGGCCGTCGCCGCCGCCTTGGATTGGCTCTGGAATCCCGACATGATCTGGGCCGTGCTGGCGACCGCCGCCGCCGTCTGGCGCGCCAGCTGCTTGACCTCGTTCGCCACCACCCGGAAGCTCATGCCGGCCTCGCCGGCGCGCGCGGCCTCGATGCTCGCATTGAGGGCGAGGAGGTTGGTCTGCTCGGCGATGGTCGAGATGTTCTTCAGCACCACATCGATCTGCTTGCTCGAATGCTCGAGGTGTCCAACCAGGCTGTTCGCGTCGGAAGCCTTGCGCGATGCCTGGGTCGAGATCTGCGATGCCCGCACCGCGCTCGATGAGAGCTCCTTGATCGAGGCTTCCATCTCCTCTGCGCCGCTGGCGATGCTCTCGATCGCCAGCGATACGTTCTTGGTCGATGAGCCGATGACGCTCGCCTGCTCGGTTTCCTGGCTCGCCGAGGTCGAGAGCTTGGCGCTGATCAGCTCAAGCGCCGCCGCGCGTGCATGCACGCCGCCCGCCAAGGCGACCACCCGCGTCAGGGTGCCTTGCAGCCGCGACACCGTCTGATTGAGCGAGCGCGCCATCATGCCGACCTCGTCGTTCCTGGTTGCCGGCGCTTTGCTGGTGAAATCGCCCTTGCTGACCTGCTCCAGAATCCCGGCCATGTCGGTGAGTGAACGCGACAGCGAGCGCATCAGGCGGATGGCCGTGATCAGCGCGACGATGAACACCAGAGGCAGCAGGATCGAGAGGATGATGACTGCCTGCGTAGTGCTGTCGCTGAAGGCCTGCGAACGGTCATGGGTCAGCTGGGTGAGCGCCGCATCGATCTGATCAGCCAGGTCGGTGGGCGGCCGGTCGAGTCCATTGACCGCGGCATCCGCGATACGTCCATCCCACGCGGGACCGGCCTCGGCATGCCTCATCGCGTCGAGGTATTTCGCCATCAGGCTGCGGTGGGCATCATGCAAGCCCTGCACCAGGGCATGGACATGGGCATCGGAGCATGCCGCTTCCAGGTTATCGAGGTCCTTGTCCACGATCTGGGCCTGGCCTTTGAAGGCAGCCGCGTAATGGGCGCGCTGGTCTGCATCCTGTCCACGCAGCAGGTAGTCCTTCCACTCCTGCACCTGCTTCTTGAAATCGCTCTCCATGAGCCTGGCCTGATCCAGCTGCGCCACCTCTTCGTGCAGCAAGGCATCGAAGAGCGCCTGCTGGCTGAGCAGCCGGCAGATCAGGAAGGCGGATGAGGCGATCGCCAGCACCGTCATCGCCAGGACGATGCCATTCACTTTGAAGACGATTGAGCTGTTGGCAGTCATGCACTACAGGATAGCCCGGAATCGCCGCTTACTCAACGGGCACTTTCCCGATGCCCTCCAGCGGGGCCAGCTTCGGCGAGGCGCCTCCCGGCAGGGGCTGGTCGCTGAGCGCACGGCGTTCCACCGCTGCATGAGCTGCCTGGCCGAGCATGACCGCTTACACTGACCGTCGCGACGGTCGGCAGCTACTGCGTTTCGGGTCCTCTCAGGCTATCGGCCGGCTCTCGGACCAGCGCCCACCCAGCGCAATGAGCAATTGCCAGTTGGCGCCTTCGCGATGGCTGGTCCAGGTCGCGAAGGCGACGCAGGTCTTGGCGACCGGCAATTCATGCAGCCAGTCGACCGCCAGCCGCTCATTGACCTCGTTGAGGACGATGGCGATGCCGATCTGGCTGGGCGGAGGCGGCTTGAGTGCGACCTCGGAATCGAGCCGGGTGGAGGCGATCTCCTCGGCGACCGCCTTGGCAGGCAGGTCCTTGAACGCAGAGCGATCGACAGCGCCATGCTCATCCTTGAGCAGGTCCTCGGCACGGCTGCGGATCGCCGCGATGTTGGCCTTCTGGCCATAGGCGAGGAGCCGGATGGTGATGGGCTTGATCAGCACGACCGCATGGTGCCCATTGAGCGCCTGAAATCCAGTCGCTCCTCCTGCGCCAGGATGGAGTTGCCGGGCCAGCGCCGGGGCTCAGGGGGATGCTGCTGATTTCTTCGCCTTGCTCCCCGGCGTCTGCACGATCTGCGCCCCGATGCGGTCCTTGCCCACGGCGATATCATCGATCCATGAGACGAATCCCGTGCCGGCCCCCTGGTAGTTGTTCCAACCGAATGACAGGCTCTCGAACACCTCGGGGATCTCGGCTCCGGTGAAGTTCCCTTCGCCTTTGTGCAGGGCTGCGTCGGGGATCTCCTTCCCCTCGATGAACAGGCGGTAGGTCTGGGTCTTGAAGTCGACGTACCATTCCGCCAGCGTCCATTCCGCAGAATACTGGTACAGGTATTTGCTGCCGGTGGCGAATTCGGGGCGCTTCCGCGGCTGGACATTGTAGATGTACTGGTAGGTGCCCTTGGGACCGAGGACGGTGTCGAGCACGCGCACCTCGATGGCATCCTTGAACAGCGGGCTCTGGGCCGAACCGGCGACCAGCGTCGAATGGATGACGGGGAAGTTGCCGGCTCCGTGGGGTGTGGGCGCGGGCAGCTGGACCTTGAAGAACAGCCGTCCCCAGTGCTGTCCGCCGAGCGCGGTGATCGGCGGGCCCTGCATGGTGATCCGCCGAGGACCGTTGGTCGCGGCCTCCATGCGCAGCGACTTGTCGCCGCTATGGGATACGCCGGCGACCACGGCCACCGCGCCGGTCTTGGTGAAGCCCTTGGGGATGTCGCCCACCGCCGTGGTCTCGAAATCCTCCATGATCGCGAGCCGGGCCGCGGTCAGCGGCACGATGGCGTCCGAGTCGCCGTCCGCAGGCGCATGCAGCGCTGGATCGGCGGCAGGCGCGAGGGCCGCGCTGGCCATGAGCAGGAGCATGAGGAAGCGAGCGGAGCAGGCGGTGATGTTCATGTTCGGTCGGCTGGTTGAGGGTGGTGGCTGCGGCAGGGATATCCGTCACCAGGCGTCCAGCGTGAACCCGCCAGGCAGCGAAGAAAGCGGCAACCACTGCGGCTCCCGCCGGGTGTGCGCTCCCCCATGCCGCCAGCCCCGCGCGCCGCGCTGCCGTCGAATCACCCGCAGGTGGGTAGCCGCAGCAGGGTTGCGGGGCATCGACGGCTCACCCTCGGCCTCAGGCCGAGTATCCTGGCTGGACCAGGTATGCATCCGCGAGGCCGGACCCCGCCCCTCGTTGTGCCACGCTCGGCGGCTTCTAGGCTGCGCGGGGCCGCCAGCGCACCAAGGCCGATACACGACCGTCTGGCGCGCAGATGGCGGGAAACCAGGGGATGAGCCGATGATCACCACCTCGAGATGCTGCCTCATCACCCTGACGCTCCTCCTCGCCGGAGCCGGCCTGCATGCCGCCGACTACTTCCCCCCGCCCGATGCGGAGGGCGGCTGGCGGACGGTCGCCGATGCGTCAGCCATGCGAGCCGCAGCCGGCATGGACAAGGTCAAGCTCGACCAGGCGTATGAGCAGGCCCAGCGCTGCTGCCAGAATGGCGGACTGCTGGTGGTGCGGCATGGCTACCTCGTCCTCGAGCGCTATTGGGGCCGCGGCAACCGCATGGCGAACCCGGACATGGCTTCCACCGGCAAGGCCTTCACCTCCATCGCCTGCGGCATCATGCTGGAGGAGAAGCATGCCCAGATCCCGGACGGGCTCGATCAGAAGGTGTTCACCCCGGCCTACTTGCCGGAAGCCTTCCCCCTCGACGACCCGCGCCGGGCCGACATCACCCTCGGACAGCTGCTGTGCATGACTGGCGGCTACCATGGCGAGGGTACCGCCCCGGGGGTGGTGAACGGCGCGGTGGTGCCATTGAAACCGGTTCCGGGCCAGGACCTGAAGGATCTCGACCTCAGCTCCCTCCATACGGTGCTGTGGACGAACCCGGGAGCCGGCTATTCCTACTCGTCGCCCGAGCCGCACATCGCCTCGATGGTGCTCCGGCGGGTCACCGGCATGGAGCTGAAGGACTACATCAACGAGCGGATCGGCAAGCCGTTGGGCTGGGGGGCGTGGAACTACTGCCTGTTCCGCGGCGCAATCACCCTGCCGCATGCCAATGGCGCCGGTAGCATCGCGCTGCATGCGACCGACGCGATGCGCTTCGCCTACCTGCTGCTGCACCAGGGCCGATGGAAGGAGAAGCAGATCGTCCCGTCCGACTATGTCGAGAAATGTGGCAAGCCGTCACCCTACAATCCGCACTGCCCATTCAGCCTGATGTTCGAGAACAATTCCGATGGCCATGTCGCCGGCGCGCCGAAAGATGCCTACTGGAAATCCGGTGCGGGCGGCTTCTGCCTCTATGTCGTGCCGTCCCTGGATCTGGTGCTCTACAAGATGGGCGGCAATGACGGCCAGTACAAGGAAGAGCTGACCGGCATCCCCCAGCCTGCCTACGATGGCTCGCGCGACTCATGGAAACCGATTCCCCGCACGCCCTTTCACGACGGTTCACTCGGCGGGGATGATGGCCTGCGTCGGGTGCTGGAGATGGTATCCGCCGCCACCCTGGACTGATCCGGCAGAAAGCCTGGCGGCAGTGCGATGCGCTGGGGGCGCCTATCGCCGCCCCCGTTCGGCGGCTACTCCCGCTTGGCGGCTAGGCGGCTGCTCCCGCTTGGCGGCTAATAGATCGGTTCGAGCGATGGCATGAAGCCGTTCGCATTGACCTTGCGCTTGTAGACCGTGTCCCGGCTGAGCACGAACAGCCAGCCCAAGTCCGGTCCGGAGAGCGCGACGCTGGTGATCGCCGCGCTGGTGGGCGCGAGCACCAGGCCGACTGGACGGCCGTTGGGATCGAAGACCTGCACTCCTTGCTGCGAGCTGCAGTACCAGCGGCCGCGGGTATCGCAGATCATCGCATCGCCCTTGCCCTCCTGGATGCGGCCGAATGAACGGTACGGCATGACCGGCATCTTGGCCGACAGGTCGCCATTCGCCTCCACCCGGAACGCCCACACGGCGGTGGATCCATAATCGGATACCGCCAGGGTCTCCTGGTCGGGTGACAGGGCGATGCCATTGGGCGCCGGGATGCCGGTGTCGACGACCCGGCTCTTCCCGGCGCCTTCCACCAGCACGACCTGATGGCGACCGGTGTCCGTGACGTAGATGTGGCCCTTGTGGTCGACCACCAGGTCATTGCATCCGATATCGGTCGCGAGCACCTCGAGCGCGCCGGCCGGGTTTATCGCGACGATGCGTCGTTCGCGGTTCTGGCAGGCATACAGCCTGCCGTCCGGTCCGAACTTCATGCCGCTGATGCCGGTGGCATCCTTGTTGTAGACGCTGGCCGTGCCGTCAACGGCGACCTTGTGCAGTCCGGTCCCGCCACCCAGATCGCTGAAGTAGAAGTTGCCATCGGCGTCCGTGCAGGCTGCGTCGGCCGCCTTCATGCCATCGGCCACCACCTGCCAGTCCTGGCCATCGATCATCAGTCCGGCAAGCGACAGGTCCTGCTTGACCTCGGGGACCGGTGCCGGATGGGCATCGTCCCTGCGCCACAGCCAGCGCAAGGCATCGGGCAGCAGGGATCCCAGCTGCTTGCCGCTATGGCCGCCATCACCGAAGACCGCCTTGAAATCATAGCCGGCAAAGTGCAGGGCGGCCGCCATCTCGCGGTTGGCGTATGGCCAGCTCCCATGCACATTGTCGAGATCGTTGTCGCCATCCTGGAGGAAGATGCGCAGCGGCTTGTGCTCGGTCTTGCGGATCGCCGAGGGGTACCAGTAGCCGCCCTGGATGTTGGTGAAGCTGCCGATGCCGGTGATCACCTTGCGGAAGGCGTCGGGCCTGAACCAGGCGACCGTGAAGGCGCAGATGCCGCCGCTCGATATGCCGACCACGGCGCGGTCCTCGGGCTTGGGGCTGATCTTCGCCAGCTTGGCCACCTCGGGCAGCATCTCCTCGATGAGGAAGCGCGCGTAGGCATCATCGGGGGTATCGTATTCGAAGCTGCGCGTGCTTCGGCCATGGCCCTTGGGCGTCACCGGGTGCACCGTGCCGGGATCGACGAACAGCGCGACCATCGCCGGCACATCCTTCTTGGCGATCAGGTTGTCGAGCACGATGGTGGCGCGGAAGCCGCTCTTCACGCCGACCGCCCCGCCGCCATCCTGGAAGACGATGAGCGGATACTCCTGGCCGGCATCGAAGCCGGGGGGCAGGTAGATCCAGTAGCGCCGGTCGGTGCCGGGGAAGATGCGGCTCTCCTTCCAGCTGAATTCCTTGACGCTGCCCTTGGGCACCCCCGGCTGCTCCTGCGAGTCGGGACCGAGCGGGTAATCATCCGCCGCGAATGCGGGGCTGAGCGACAGGACCAGGGCGACGAGCGCGCTGGCGCGGACCAGGGACCAGGTCATCGGCGAATCCTCCGTTACGTTCATGACATCGACGCAGCTGGTGGCATCATGGATGCACAACGCGCGTGCGGTTCCGTGGCCGCACCGATGCCGCTGGCCTGTAGGGGCGCGCAGGCCGATGCGCTCTCAGCCATCCCTGCCTAGGGCCTGGAGCGGATATCGACATCGCTGACGACCAGGCTGCCCGACTGCTTGCCATTGTAGACGCCGATCTGCAGTTCCTTGGCTTGATCGAGCTCGCCGATGGTGCCGGTATTCTTCCACTGGGTCTCTGCGCTCTTGAAGGTCGCCTTCGAGAGGTCGAAGACCACCCGCTGCGGAGCCTTGCTGTGCGCGGCGATGGCGACCCGCTCGCTTTCATGGAAGGTCCATGACTTGCCGGTCTTGATCGCGATGGTGAGCGGAACGACGAAATCGTTGGGGTTGGTGACCTCGATGATGATCACACCCGATGCCGGCACGATGGTGCCGGTGATGGTCTTGCGCACTGCCGATTTGTCCTTGTCGCCGCCAGTGAAGGCGATCGACAGATTGGCTGGCTGGCTTTCCGTACCTTGCTGCAGAGTGAGCGCATTGGTATAGTCGGGCGCCTCGCTCACCCAACCGTGCAGTTCGACGTGCTTGACCTCGCTGAGACCCGCCGTCGGGTCGGGAGCGGGCGCACTGGCTGGGGCATGGGCCGCCGCCGCGCCGGCCGGAGCCTGGGCCTCGGGGGCCCGGTCGTCGCCGCATCCGGCGAGCAGGAGCATGCTGCCAACCAGGGCCGCCGATGACAAGGATGACCGATGCAGCATATGAACCTCCTGAGCGTGATGTGACCGGCCTGCGACGCGACACGTGCAGCGCCTGCCGTGGAGCAGCTCTGCCCAGCGGGCTTGTCCCTGCCGCGCCAAGCCCGTATCCGTGCAGATCCCCCTGGCGAGACGTCCAGGTTCCTACGCCCCAGCGGCCGTGGGCGTTGACCCTGCGTCGACCCCGGATCGTTGCCGCGCCATTCCCGGGCCCTAGCAGCGCCCGCCTCCCCCCGTGCAGCTGGGTGAGCCACCCTGCCGGGTCGGGAACGGCGGCCTCGGCCTGGAGGCACCACGCATGAGGTTCCTGCGCCTCGATCCGGACGGGATGGTGGAGCGGGCGCGCACCTCGGCCATTCCGCCTCCCGTGCCCTGCCTGGCGGCATCGCTGCGCCGGGGCATCGTCGGCTTCACCATCGTCAGCGTGGCAGGATTCATGCCCTGGGCCATCGCAGGCGGTTGGCTGCGCCATCATGGTATCGGCGAGGCCGGCATGTACCTGGCATGTGCCGCGATCTTCATCCTCGCCAGCGCGCCGCTCCTGGCGGGCCTGCTGGCAGGTCCGCGCGACCTTAAACGCTTCATGGCCGTGTTCTCGTCCGCCTTCTCCGCCTATGCGGCATGCTGGATCGTCGCCTGGATGACCATCCATGGCAATGCAGGCAGCATCATCGGATTGGCGTGCGGCACGACGGTCATGGGCATCCTCCTCTGCCGCACCTTCGCGGCGACCGCCGTCCTCCTCCCGGTCATCGGCGCCCTGTTCGCTGGCACGCTGATCGGCTATTACGGGGGCGGCTTCGCCGAAGCGTGGGTGGCCGATCTCGCGACCCCGTCACTCCTGCGCATTGCCGTCGAGAAGCCGCCGCCCTCGGTCTGGGCGATGCTGTCCTGGGGCGTGTGCTATGGCATGGGCTTCGGCGCTGGCATCGGTGCCGCATTCCATCTCTGCCAGGCCGAGCACCGCCGGCGCCTGCTCCTCCTGCCCCCCAGCGCGGCCGCGCACGAGCCCGACGCTGACCGGAGGCTGCCGTCCTGATTTCCCTGCTGCAGGCCCGGGCGACGGTTCTACTGCCTGTTTCCCTGCGTGCCCGCCCTCCATGCTGGGTGGAGGAGATGCCCATGGTCCATCCGCCCGTTTCCATCCTGCTGCTCCTCCTGGCCTGCTCTGCCGTCAGCGCACCCTCCCTCTGCGCGGACGATGCGCCGCTCGGCGTCATCACCGTGCATGCCCAGGCGCATCCCCTGGCTGCCGGTGCGGTGACGGGCGACTGGCCCTGCTTCCTCGGTCCGACCCATAACGGTGTCTGCATCGAGACCAAGCTGATCAAGACCCTGCCCAAGGATGGCCCGCGCCTGCTGTGGAGCATGACCCGCGGGACGGGCTACTGCTCACCCTCGGTGGCCGATGATCATCTGGTCTACCTGCATCGCGATGGCGATGCCGAGATCGTCGAGTGCCTGCATCCGGATAGCGGCGCCCGCTATTGGAGCGTCCGCTTCCCAACCACCTATGCCGATCGCTACGGCTACAACAACGGACCCCGCGCGACGCCGATCATCGCCAACGGCTTTGTCTATACCTACAGCTCCCAAGGCGTCCTGCGCTGCCTCAAGCTCAGCGATGGTGCGACGGTGTGGACACGCGACCTGTTGACCGACTACAAGGTCGGGCAGAACTTCTTCGGCGTCGGCTCCTCGCCGCTGCTGTCGGGCAACCTGCTGATAGTCAACGTCGGCGCTCCGGGAGGACCCTGCGTGGTCGGCATCGATCGCACCACCGGCGCGAGCGTGTGGACCTGCGGGGACCAGTGGGGGCCGAGCTATGCATCGCCAGTCCCGGCGACAATCCATGGGAAGTCGCGGGTGTTCGTCTTCGCCGGCGGCGAGAGCCGTCCTCCGACCGGCGGCCTGCTCTCCCTCGATCCGGCCACCGGGGCGTTGGACTTCAGCTTCCCCTGGCGTTCACACTCCTACGAGTCAGTGAACGCTGCGAGCCCGGTGGTGATCGGCGACCAGGTCTTCATCACCGCCAGCTACATGACCGGTGGGGCGCTGCTCGATATCGCCGCCGACTTCACCGCCAAACCGGCCTGGACCAGCGATGATTTCGGCTGCCATTTCTGCACCCCGCTCTATCGCGATGGCTACCTCTACGGCTTCCATGGCCGCAATGAGCCGGACGTGGAATTCGCCTGCATCGAAGTCAAGACCGGCAAGGTCGCGTGGAGCGAGCGGCCGGAATGGCAGGACAGCCTGGTCGAGCATGGCGCACGGCGCGAGGTGGCGATGTCGATCTTCCGTGGCGAGCTGATCAGCGTCGACGGCAGCTGCCTGTGCCTGGGCGAACAGGGGCACCTGCTCTGGCTCGATCTCAATCCCACCGGCTACAAGGAGAATGCCCGCACCTGGCTGTTTGCCGCACCGGAGAGCTGGACCCCGCCCGTCATCAGCCATGGGCTGCTCTACATCTGCCAGAACCGCCCCGGATATGATGGCACGCCGGCACGCCTGCTGTGCTACGACCTGCGCGCCGAATAGCGGCCCGCGAGGCGAGCGCTCGCCCTCACCGGCGCGGCGCGAGCGGTGACATCCAGTTGATCAGGATGCGTTCGCCGTCACTGGTGGCGCCCGGCCGGTCGTGGTACTCCGGGTGGAACTGTACCCCCGCGCGCGGCAGCTCCTGATGGCGCGCCGCCTCGATGCCATCGCTTGAGCGTGCGATGACGCGATAGCCAGGGGCCGGCTGGTCGACCCGCCAGAGGTGGTTCTCGACGCAGCGAGGGGCCGGCAGCCCGGCGAACAGCGGGTCCGGTTCGATCAGCTCGATCGGCCAGGCGCTTTCGCGGCGCATCTCGGGCAGCGGCGACAGCGTCCCGCCCGCGGCGAACATCAGATACTGGAAGCCAAAGCAGATGCCGAGGACCGGCACCTCGGGAACGCGCGCCAAGGTCGCGGTCAGGCCAGCGAATTCCGGCAGGGAGACGCCATCCTCGGGATCCCCGGCGGGGTCTTCCAGCAGATTGGAGCGGCTGCCGGAGAGGATGATGCCCTGCGGCCGGTCATCGGCCAGGCTCGTGGGGTCGATGCGGGTGAAATGCTCGACCCTGATGGCGATGCCCAGGGTGGCGGCGATGCGGGGGATCGCCGCGAAGCGCGGCTTCCATCGCCCGGCGCCCTCGTCTTCCGGCCACAGATCGACAAAGAGCAGACCCTGCATGGTCAGAGCATGCCACCTGGATCGCCACGGCAATGCCGTGCGCCTGCGCAGGGCGGTGCTAGCCAGCAGGCAGGGCGCCCCAGCGCTCAGTGGACGTGCGCTGCTTCCGCCACCTGCCCGGAGAGGACATCGCGCACGCGCACGGTGAAGGAGGCGCCGTCCTCAGGGGCGATGGGCAGGACCAGCGAGCCATGGCCATCGGCCCCGGTGAGCGGATTGCGGCTGAGATGGCGCAGGACCCTGCCGAGAGCATCCAGGACCTCGATATGCGCAACCTGCGTGGCGATGACCGGGCTCGAGGCATGCACGGTCCAATTAATGCGCAGCTCCCCGGCCACGACCGCCGCTGCCACCTCGAGCTTCTCGATGCGGTAGGGCAGCAGGGCGATCGGGTGCCCGTCGCCCGCACGCATGGAGATGGTGATGGTACCGCCATCCTGGGGGAGCACAGCGCCCGACCGGCAATCGATGCAGGTAGCGCCAGCCAGGGTGCCCAGGTCGATGCGTACCGTCTGCGTCTCGGGCCCAGCCGAGTCGTCGCGCTGCATGAAGGCGACACCATCCGCCCCCACCACCTCGCGCGACCCGATCGGTTCGCGCAGGATGGTCAGCAGGCTGGCTCCGGCAGCCCCTTCATCGGCATGCAGCACAGCGGTCATGCCCTTCTTCGGCGTCAGCGTGACGTGCGGCTTCGCGCCGGCCTTTGCGAGCGCGCCGGCGAGCGCAGCGGCGGCATCGCCGAAGCGGGTGAACCTGCTGGCGATCGCGGAAGGCAGCGGCTCGGCTCGGAGGAACTCATTGAGCTCCGGGGTGTCGGTCGTCAGCACCATGCCGCCGGCATCCAGCAATGCCTGCACCGCCGGCAGGGTCGCAAGCCCGCCATGAACGCTGCCCCGCCCGAGGGACAGGGTCATCGGCAGCACCAGCACACGCACCCGACGCTTGGCCAGTTCGCCACCAGCGACCTGCGCCTCGCTCACCATCATCGGATCGAAGCCGGCAGCATACAGCGCCTGCATGACCTCGGCCTCGGCCTTCTTGAAGTCATCGAAGCGGCCCCGGGTCCAGCTGGCGCGCTGGCTGTTCGCGCTCCACAGCACCGCCACCGGGGAGAACACCCGGGTGGCATGCATGATCTGCTTGCCGATCCCCGAACGCAGCTCGGCGATGACGCGCTGGTAATCGCGACCCGATTTGCACAGGGTCAAATCGGGATCGCGCAGGCTGTACCACCAGAACAGCGCGGTGCCTGATCCGCCGGTCAGCAGATTGGACCACAGCTGGTAATCGACGGCATAGCCGCTGCGACCATAGGCGCACCAGGGTGTGGCGCGCAAGTCCGCGGTTCGGAAGCAGAGCCGCTGCAGCTCCTGATAGCGGCCGCCGTATCCCGCCACCGCCCCGAGCTCGGGTGTCATCTTGGCCCAGTCGATGCCATTGAACACCGCCTGCTCCTGCGTCCCCGAGACGCTCAGGCGGGCAGCCGGATAGCCGCTCTTGAGACCCGCGCCGTAGAGCCCGAAGGCGCCAGCCCAGGCGTCGTCGTTGTGCTCGCGCCAGGAGTTCCACAGGGCCAGCTGACCGTTCTTCTTCGCCTCCTCGCCGGTAAGGGGCCTGATCTCATCGAATGACGCCAGCGAACTGCCGAAGGCGAGATTGAGCGCGGCGATGCTGCCGAATTGCTGCTCGAGCCTGCGCCGGAAGGCGGCGACATTGGCCGGATGTTCATCGAGATCGAATTCGGCGGTGTAGCTGGTGAGCGAAGTCTCGTCCGAGGTGATCAGCGACAGCGGCGCATAGGGCGCTGCCAGCTGGGCGACCTTCTCGGCCTTGGTGCGCTGCTCGGCGGCGAAGGTCGGATCCGCGAAGGACGGCTTGCGGATCAGCGCCTTGCGATCGTTGCTCTCGCGCCAGGTGCGCATCTGCCCCTCGAGATCGTTGGCGTGCAGCCCATCGGCGAATCCGACCAGGTGCAGGCGCATGCCGCCGCGGAACAGCCGACGCCATTCATTCGGATTGCCCGGGCTGGCGGTGTTGCCGCTCAGACCGAAGTCGCGCATGCGCGCCATCTCGAAATCGCTGAGGAATGGCAGTCCCTCTCCGTACCAGGTGAAGGTCTCGTAATCATCCCATAGCGGATCCGGCGTCACCACCACCTCCGCCCTGCCTTCCGCGACCACCCGCCCTGCGCGCTCCGCCCGGATGCGGATCAGGCAGATGGGCTGGCGCACCCGGGCGCTGGACAGCTCAATGCTCCCGGCCTTGGGGTCGCACGATGACGTCTGGAGGGTGCGCCAGCGTCCATCGCCCAGCTCGCCGAGCGTCGCGCTCCAGCTCGCATCGGCCAGGCCCTCGGGGGCCTTGAAATGCACGCCGATGGCATGGCCTGGCGGCACCGCCTCGGGCGCGGTGAGGGCGAAGCGCTGGAAGGCGGGGTCGGGATTCGCGAAGTTCAGCTCCCAATCCGTCACCTTGCCGCTCGCGTCGTGCCATTGGCGCAGGTGGAACCAGGGGTCCGCATCCTCGGGCGCGAGCGTCGCCTCCTGGGGCTGGCCATGCCGCTCCAGGGTGCGGCCGCCGGACCAGGCGATCGCGCGATCGAGGAGGTCGTACCACACCTCCCAGTAGCGGTGCGCCGGGCGGTCGGCATAGCCTTCGGGGGCATTCATGAACGCTGTCAGCGATGACCCGCGAGCCGCGATGGTGACCACCCTGCCCTTGCCGACCTGGCGCACAGCCAGCACCGGTTCTCCGCTGGCCAGCGCGATCAGCACCTGGGCATCCGGCGCGACGGTGTAGCGCTGGACCTCCATGTCGCCCATCGGCAGGGCGGCGAACGGCACGCCATCGGTGATCGGATGCTGTCCGGCGACGACCCAGGGCTTGCCGAAGATGCGGCCGTCGGGGGGATTGTGCACCCCGCCGCCGTCGTCGAGCCAGTCGCTGGTGGAATCGATCAGTGCGCTGAGATCCCTGAGGTCCTGCGGCCACGGCTGGCCGCGCTCGCCGGGGAACGGCATCATCAGCACCAGGCCCTCGCCCTGGGTGCGCACACGATCGATGATCGCCGCACGCGCTGCAAGGCCGTACTGGTTCCAGCCCATCGGCGTCGAGAGCACCAGGGATTCGAAATGCTCGGGCCCCTGCATCGAGCTGGCGAGGTAGCGCTGCATCAGGGCGCAATCGAGGAAGCTGCCGCGCTGACCATAGTAGTCGCCGAAGCCCCAGGTGCTCACGCCCCATTCGCGGTCCCACGACAGCACGCGCGGGGCGATATCCATGCGCTCCATCATCTCCACCACCTCGCGCCCCTGCTGCACGCCTGCGAGCAGGAAGGCGGAGACTGGTCCGCCCGCCAGCGAGCGGCCCATGGGCAGATGCGGGGTGACCAGGTCCATGGTCGGCTGATGGTCGAAGCGCTCGGCGTACGGGATGAACGGGATCTTGTCCGATTCGAATGGCCCGAGGTGGATGGCGTCGAACCACAGGGTGAAGCCTGCGGGTGGATGGTCGAGGAAGAGCACCAGCGAGGTGATGCGATGCACGTCGATGCTCTTGGCGATCACCTTGATCGGGAGCTGCACGTGGGTCAGGCCCTTGAGCAGATGGACATCGCCATTGTAGCGCGAGGCATAGCCGACGCTCTTCTCGTCGTCGATGCGCACCGCCAGCTGGTGATCGCTGTTCGACCAGACATCGAAAGACAGTGCCTCGTAGTGCGACCAGTCCTTCGGCAGCTGCGGCTTGCGGAAGGCAAAGGCCGGGTAATCCCCACCCTTGGCGACATAGCGCAGGACCTTCTGCCGCTCGGTGACGGCCCGCGGTCCGACTGCCAGCGTGACCAGGTCGTGATCGTAGTCGGCCTGCTTGAGGATCGCCTCCGATGAGCAGTCGGCGATCGGCAACGAGGCGGCGTCGCCAGCGCGCAGGGATGTCCCCAGCACGGCCAGCAGCATCAGGCGCACGGCGGTGGATGGCATGGCGGTCACTCCCTTTGAAGAGGGTGCGCATGCGCTGACCTGCCGATGGCGCCCAGCATGGCCGCAAGCGCCATTCCATCTCGTTTTGGCGGGACGTTCCGCCGCCATGGTCGGGTGGTCGCTCCTAGCGCCGGAGCGGGTGGCCTGCGGCAGCACACCTCGCAGACGCTGCCCCACCGGTCAGCCCGGACGGGACCCTCGCCGCGGCTCGCTGCGGCTCATTTGGGTCGGACGTCGAGGCAGACGATCTCCTTAGTGCTGCGGCAGAAGATATGGCCGTTGGCGACCACCGGCATGGTCCAGCATTTGCCGGACAGGACCTGGGCACGGGCCAGTTCCGTGTACTTGTCGGGTGCCGCCTTGGCCAGCACCAGCTGACCCTGGTCGCCCTGCACCAGCAGGTTGCCGCCGACGATGATGGTGCCGCCCTGGCCGAAACCGCTCTCAGACCACATGACCTTGCCGGTATTGATGTCGACGCACTTGAGCGGCTCGGTCTTGAACTCCTTGAAGCCGAACAGGCCGTAGACATAGCCGTCCTTGGAGACCGGCGTCGACCAGTGGTTGATATTGTCGTTGGCCGTCCGCCAGAGCGGGGTCGCCTTCCATGAGTCCCCCTGCTTGGCCACCGTGAAGGCCCCGCCACCCACGCCGTATCCGGCCGAGCAGTAGACCACATTTCCTTCGACCACCGGC
This sequence comes from Planctomycetota bacterium, assembly GCA_003136555.1. Classification (GTDB taxonomy): domain Bacteria; phylum Planctomycetota; class UBA11346; order UBA11346; family UBA11346; genus BOG-1363. The sequence continues at coordinate 23,831 of PLEW01000131.1, forward strand.
GAGGCGGCCGTCGAGGTGCTCCAGGGGAACTTGGCGCGCCACAGGACGTCACCCTTGGCATCCACCCCCGCCAGCCCGGATTGGGTGAAGAAGATCACCTGCTTCTCGTCGGCGATGGTGGTCGGCACCGCGGTGGCGTGCGTGATCTTGTCGTCCTGGCTCTTCCACACCAGCTTGCCGGTGAGCTTGTTGAAGGCCATCAGCGCCTGCCCGTTGCCGCCGCCGGCGACGATGACGAGATCCCCTTCGATGACCGGGGACATGGAATTGCCCCAATTGCCGATGCCGCTGGTCTTGAGCTGGCCATCGTACTCGGTGCCCAGGTCATGGCTCCACTCGACGTGGCCATCCTTGGCCGACAGGCTGCTCAGGCGCAGGTAGGTACCGAATAGGTAGACGTGGTCGCCGTCGACGGTCGGGGTCGAGCGCGGACCATTGCCGCCGGACTTCTCGAAGATGGTCTTGCCCAAGGGGGTGGCCCAGGCTTCCTTGCCGGTCGCGACCGCCAAGGCGATGGCCACCTCGTCACCGCCGCGCTCGGCGAAGACATAAGCATGCTGACCAGCCACCGATACAGCGCCGAAGCCTTCTCCCATCTTGGTCTTCCACACCACCGCAGGGCCGTCTGCCGGCCAGGTGGTGAGGATGGTCTCGCTCGAGACGCCATCAGAGTTGGGTCCCCGGTACTGCGGCCAATCGGCGGCGTGGAGCGTCCCGGCTGCGAGTGCGAGGAGAGCCAATGACCATGATGCCTGCATAGGAACTCCGGTGTCCGCCCCGCTCTCTGTTCACAGCAGTGAGTCCGGCGAGGTCGGGTACGTTCATAGGTGCGCAGGGGGGATGCTCAAGCGGAATGCCTTGCCGTACCCTGGCAGAGGCGTCACCTGCTGAATGGCGAGCGGTGGTCGGCTGGTGCTCGGGCGGTCGACCAAGGGCGACCGGGCGACCCTCGGCAGACCACCGGTCTTTGCCTCCATGCGTCCGCTATCGCCCGACAGCGGATACAGCGTGCGGCTGGTGCTTGAAGGTCGCCATGTCCTGCATTGAATAGGGGTTGGAGCACCCATGACCCTGATCCATCCGTTTTCTGCGTTGCTCATGCTCGGGCTGGTCATGACCGCAACCGCCGCCACCGCGCTCGACAATCCCAACTCCGTCACCTGGCAGGGCACGGAGGGGCCCGGGAAGGGCAAGCGCATCGTCTACCTGGCCGGGGATCATGAATACCGCAGCGAGGAGACCCTGCCGGCGCTGGCACGCATCCTGGCCAAGGAGTACGGCTGCACTTGCACGGTGATCTTCACCACCAACCCCAAGGATGGCACCATCCAGCCCGGTAGCAGCGTCATCAGCGGACTGGAGGCGCTCCAGGATGCCGACCTGCTGGTGGTATTCCTGCGCTTCCAGCACTTCCCGGACGACCAGATGAAGTACATCGATGACTACCTCAAAGCCGGCAAGCCGGTGATCGGCCTGCGCACCGCGACCCATGCCTTCAATGGCCTGAAGGGGGCCTATGAACGCTACAACGAAGGCTACAAGGGGGACACCTTCCAAGGCGGCTTCGGACGGGAGATCCTCGGCGAGCATTGGGTCGGGCACTATGGTGCGAACCACCAGCAGAGCTCGAACCTGCTGCTCGAGAAGGATCAACTCGAGCATCCGGTCCTGCGCGGGGTCAGCGATGTCCACGTGCAGTGCGGCGGCTACAATGCCGATCCGCGGGAAGGCAGCATCATCCTCGCCCGCGGCCAGGTCCTCAATGGCATGAAGGCCGGCGATCCGCCCGCGCCTGACAAGAAGATCCTGCCGGTCGCCTGGGTGCGCACCTACAAAGGGGATGCGGGACGCGTCTTCGCCACCACCCATGGCGCCTCGGAGGACATCCTCAACGACGGCTTCCGCCGCATGCTGGTGAATGCCCATCTCTGGTGCCTCGGCCTGGAGGGCGCGATCAAGGCCGACAATCCCATCGCCTTCGTCGGTCCCTACACCCCCAGCACCTTCAACTTCAATGGCGAGAAGAAGGGCATCAAGCCCTCCGACATCGCCGGCTGGGACACGCCCATCCTGCCGCCATCGCCAGCCGGCCAGCCGGCGCAGCATTGAAGCCCGCTGGGGCTGCGCCGAGCCCGCCCGGGTCGCGCCGAGGACACCCGCCCCCCTCGATGCGAGTGCGGACGCGCCTCTGCCGGCACGGCGCGCGGTCAGCGCATCACTTCTTCTTCTTGTCCAGGTTGGTGTTGATCTCGCCGTCGGTCAGATCGCATTTCGCCCCGCCTTCGGGAATCTCGACCTTGGCCGTCCACAGGATGGCATTTACCACCAGGCGGCGGAAATCCTGATTGGCCCAGTTGGTGTGGGTGTGGCCTCCGGTGAAGCCGAACGAGCGCCCGCCATTGCCCGGCCTGTCATAGGCCCAGGCGGTGACTTCGCTGCGGCCGGGGTGGCTCTTGGCATCGGGGGTTCCGCGCACCCCGTCGGGCGGAATTGCGGAGAGGATCGGGGTCACTCCGGTCTGGTCGGCGCGCCAGCGCATGTTGAAGTACCACTCATCCTTGATCACGAAGGGCTTCACCCCGCGCGTGATGGGGTGGATGGGCAGGGTCGCGTAGTCGGCGATCCAATGCGGGTTGATCGAGATCTCGGCATCGTAGTAGCCGCCCATCCAGTCGATCACATGCGCACCGGCCTCTTTGGTGTAGTCGACGGCATAGTGCAGGTTGACCCAGCCGACGCCCTGGTCGATGTATTTCTGCAGCAGGTCGAGATGCTTGGCCACCGGATGCCCGCCGCGGCCGTCCATGTAGAAGACCAGCGATTTGGCGCCGTCGAAGATCTTCTCGTTCTTCGGCCACCCATCACGCGCCATCACCGGGAAGACCCCCGGCGTCTGCTTGAGCATGTTCATCAGCAGGGCGCAGCCGGCATAGAACTCGTGCTCTCCCGGACCGTGGCTGGCCTGGCCCGCGACCAGGACGATCTTGGTCAGCGATGGATCGGTGGTATCGACCTCGAGGGGCACGTGGGACTGGTCATAGGGATCGACATCGACGCCGCAGGCGGCCGACAGGGCGATCGATACCAGGGCTAGGATGCGGGGGATGCTGGGCATTGGCTGGTCCTCGTGGAGTGGCCCGGGGGCGCAAGTCAGGATCGCGGCGTCGCCGTTGCGAAGCGCCGTGCGGGCTGGGCCCGGGAATGCAGGTCATAGGACCGGGAATAGGAAATAAAGCGGGGTTCTGCCGCGGCGATCATCCTGGCCAACCGGCATGTGGCGATCCCGGTTCATGCCAGCCGACCATCTTCAAGATCCGATGCTGGCGATGCGCAGACCGAGCAGCATGAGCACCCCGATGACGAGGAAGACGACGGCAGCGATGCGCTGCATCACCTTCGGGACGATCCACTGCCTAAGGCGCTGGCCGACGAACACCGCCAGCGCCGTCACCGTCCACAGCGCCAGGGTGGCGGCGGCGAAGATGGTGAGCGGCTCTGCGCTCCTGGCCGCCAGCGTGGCGGTCGCCAGCTGGGTGAGGTCACCCCACTCGGCGATGAAGATGACGATGAAGGCCTTCCAGGCCATGGGCCAGAAGAGCGATCGCGCGGGCGCTCCCTCCCCACCCTCCTGGGCCTCCTGCTCGGCACCCCGCAGCCACATCAGCAGGGCGAAGACGATGAACAGCACCCCTGAACCGATGCGCACCTGGTCATGCGGCAGGAGCGTGATCAGACTGCCAAAGCAGACTGCGCAGGCGCTCTGGATGACGAAGGCAGCGCACACCCCGAGCAGCACCGCATAGGGCCGCTTGCCGGTCGCCAGCGCCAGGGTCGCCATCGCGGTCTTGTCGGGGATCTCGGCGAGGAAGATCACCGCATAGGTGGAGGCGAAGAGCTTGGCATCGAAAGCGAAGGTGAGCTGGCTCGAGATATCCACAAGTCGCTTTCAATTCACCGGACATCCCCGACCGCCTCTTCGGCATCGGCCGCACGGCCGCCGCCCTGGATCCACCCCGGGCTTCTACGTCCTGACACCGTGGACACAAGCTGCCCAGATCATCTGCGGCGGCGTGCACGGTCTCATCAGCATACGCTTGCATTCGTCCAGACGGTACACTGATTGAAATCGCCGCATCTATGCAAGAATGCCGAGCCACCGCCCCGCCTGACGGCCCGGCTCCTGCCAGCCGCCAGCCATCCTTCCCTGCCCCGGAGTGCACCATGTCCTTCCCCCTCCCCGCCGCCGCCGTCCTGGCGCTGCTCCTGCTCGCCGGTTCTGCCATGAGCGGTGAGGCCAAGCGCACAGAAGACAGCGCCATCACCCCGACCAAGGCCAACGACAACCGCCAGCAGCAGTTCCTCACCCGCATTAAGCAAGGACCGGTCGGCCTGCTGTTCATCGGCGACTCGATCACCGACTTCTGGCCTGGACGTGCCAAGGACACCTGGGCGAAGTTCGCCGCCTACCAGCCGGCCGATTTCGGCATCAGCGGGGAGCGCACCGAAAACACCCTCTGGCACATTAATAACGGCGTCCTGGACGGCATCGATCCCAAGGCAGTGGTGATCATGATCGGCACCAACAACATCGGCCATTTCACCACCGAGGAGCCGGCCTGGGCTGCGGCCGGGGTGAAGAAGGTGGTCGAGACCGTGCGCAGCAAGCTGCCCAAGGCCAAGATCCTGCTGCTCGGGGTCTTCCCCCGCGACGTCAAGGCCTCGCCCATGCGCGCCAAGGTCGACGCTATCAATGATATCATCAAGACCTACGCCGATGGCACCCAGGTGCAGTACCTGGACATCGGGCCCAAATTCCTCGACGCAGATGGCGAACTGCCCAAGGACGTCATGCCGGACAAGCTGCATCCCACCGCCAAGGGCTACCAGATCTGGTACGATGCGATGTGGCCGACGCTTGAGCCGCTGCTCAAGTGAAGCGGTGATGTAACGGCACGCTGCGACGCAGCGGGGCTGTCCGATTCCATGTCCTGCTCACGCAATCGCCCCAGGTGNNCACCTGGGGCGATTGCGTGAGCACTCTGGCGCTGCACGACCGGTGAGCGCGCCTTGCGCACGTGCGCTCGGCTATCCGGCCGCCGCGCGCTGGCCGGCGATCACCGCCGCCGTGCCCGTGCGCCTGGTCAGGAGCGAGACCACCACCAGGGTCAGGAAGCCGAGGGGGATGGTGATGATCGCCGGCTGGCTGAAGGGCACCAGGGCCAGGTCCAGCGCCTCGGCGGCTGTACGGCCATAGACGAACTGGAAAGCCTGCTTGCTGACCAGCACCCAGCCCAGCGATGAGAGCAGCCCGACGAGGATCGCCCAGGTGATGCCCTGCTTGGTCGTCCCGCGCCAGAACAGCACCATGATCAGCGCCGGCAGATTGGCGGAGGCGGCGATGTTGAAGGCCCAGCCGACCAGGAAGGTGACGTTCAGCTTGGCGAACAGGATGCCCAGGACCATCGCCACGATGCCCACTGCGATCGCCGCTATCTTGCCGGCCTTGACCTTGGCGTGGTCATCCATCTCGATCTTCATGAAATTGGACATCAGATCATGCACGATGGCGCCCGAGGCGGCCATGATCAGCCCGCTGACGGTGCCGAGCACCGTGGTGAAGGCGATAGCAGAGATGCAGGCGAAGGGCAGATCGCCGAAGCTGCGCGCCAGGAGCGGGGCGGACATGTTGCTATCGGTGGGGTCCAGGGTGCCGCTGGTCATCGCACCCAGGCCGAGGAAGAGGGTCAGGACGTAGAAGAAGCCGATTGCGGCTATCCCGACCACGGTGCTCTTGCGCGCGCTGACCTGGTCCTTGACCGTATAGTAGCGGATGAGGATGTGCGGCAGCGAGGCGGTGCCGCAGAACAGCGCGATCATCAGCGAGAGGAAGTCGAAGCGCGACATCAGCGCCTTCCAGCGCGCGGCGGCGCTCTCGGTCGGCTTGGCCGGATCGATCGCCGGCAGGCTGCCCTGGATGCCCTTGAAGGTCGAGGAATTGCCGGGCATCATCAGCTTGGCGCCGGGAGTCGGAACCTGGTAATAGATGGTGGTGATCTCGCCATCCGGGCTGGCGATGACCTCCTTGCTCCAGGTCACCACGGTGGCGTCCTGGATGCTCTGCAGGAATTCCACAGGCGAGAGCGGACCGGTCTCACTCTTGCCCCCGGCGAGGGCGGAGATGTGCCCGACCGGCAGGAGCGAGCCGTCGGCTGCGCCATTGGTCAGGGTGGTCTTCTTGTCCGCCGAGACGATCACCGTCTGGGTCTCGCTCAGCTGGTCGCCGTCCTTGCGCCATACCGCGATCGAGCCATTGGCGGCGCGCACGCGCACATAGGGCTTATTGACCCAGCCTCCGGCCTCGGGCACGACCGCGCCCGCTGCGGTGACCTCCGCCGCCGGCTTGACCGCGAAGGGATGCTGGCTCCCATGCTCCTGGGTATAGGGGCTGACCGTCAGCCCACGGGCGAGGATGGCGATCGTCAGCAGGGTGCAGAAGAGCACCAGGAGCGAGCCCTTGATGAACTGCACCCAGGTGGTCGAGACCATGCCGGCGGTGACCACGATGACCGTCACCACCGCGCCGACGGTGATGACGCCGACCCAATGGTCGAGCCCCAGGAGCGGCTTGACCAGCACGCCGGCGCCGACCATCTGCGGGATGAGGTAGAAGATGCTCACCACCAGGGTGCTGATCGCGGCGGTCATCTTGATGCCGCGGGAATGGAAGCGGCTGTCGAGCGCATCCGCGAAGGTGAAGCGCCCCAGGCGCTTGAGCGGCTCGGCGATGACGAACAGCGCGACGATCCAGCCCGCGAGGTAGCCGATCGAATAGAGGAAGCCGTCATAGCCGAAGAAGGCAATCATGCCGCAGATGCCCAGGAACGAGGCGGCGGAGAGGTAGTCGCCGGCGAAGGCCACGCCATTGACGAACCACGGGATCTGCCCATGGGCGGCATAGAAGCCCTGGGCGGAGTTCCCTTTGCGGCCGAGCCAGAAGCTCATGCCGAGGACCACGGCGACGAAGAAGCCGAAGACGGCTATGGCGAGGACGGAGGCGTGCTGGTGCATGGTTACTCACCGCTCTTGGCATGTGGTCGGCGGCAGAAGGCCAGGTAGACCAGAGCCAAGGCGAGAGCGAGGCCGATGAGGGCGAAGCCGTAGATGACCGCCAGGTTGATGCCGCCGAACGGCTTGGCGCCGATGATATCGGGGCAGAAGGCGCTCAGACCGACAAATCCGCCATAGATCACGCAATAGATGGCGAACAGCCAGAGCCCGGTGCGCGCGTTGCGCTCCACCAGCTCGGGATGCTCGTCCTCCCGCTTGGGTTCAGGGGTCGTCATGGGCGTGTCCTTGCCAGGCCGCAGGCCTGCATACGAGGTGCGGGTTTTTATTGCGTGGCGGAGCCAACACAACCATGCCGTGCGCAGTGTGCCCGCGCAGCGTGCCACTCGACGGCACGCCTGGGCGGTCCCGAGCGCATTCGGTGCGGGCATCCTGCCATTGCAGGCAGACTCTGGCGGCGAGGATGCAGCCATGGCCGCCCCTCATCTCACCCTGGCGATCGCCTCGAGCGCGCTCTTCGACTTGTCAGAGGCAGATGCGGTCTACCGCGCCGAGGGCATCGAGGCCTATCGCCGGTACCAGCGCAGCCGCGAGGACGAGATCCTCCCGGTCGGGGTGGCCTTCCCCTTCATCCGCCGCCTGCTGACCATCAACCGCATCGCGCCGGACACGCCTCTGGTCGAGGTGGTGCTGATCTCACGCAACGATCCCGATACCGGGGTGCGGGTGCACAACTCCCTGGACCACTACAAGCTGCACGTCGAGCGCTCGGTGTTCACCGGCGGTCGGCCCCCCTACCACTACATCGACGACTTCGCCGCCAGCCTGTTCCTCTCCGCCAACCAGGGCGATGTCGAGGAGGCCATCCGCCTCGGGTATCCTGCCGGCCGGGTGCTGGGCGGCGCCGGTGCCGACGACGATGGCGACGAACTGCGCCTGGCGTTCGACTTCGATGGCGTGCTCGCCGACGACGCGAGCGAGCGCATCTACCAGGAGCAGGGCCTTGCGGGATTCCGCGCCAATGAGCGCGACCATGCGCTCACCGCCCTCTCCCCCGGGCCACTCAAGGGCCTGCTGACCCAGATCGCCCAGCTGCAGGACCTCGAGGCCGCACGCTCGCTCAAGGATCCCGGCTACAAGCCGCTGATCCGCACCTCGATCATCACCGCCCGAAGCGGCGCCGGCTACCGCCGGGTCATCTCCAGCCTGCGGGCATGGGGCATCCGCGTCGACGAATCCTGCTTCATCGGCGACATGCCCAAGGACCGCGTCATCCGCAAGTTCAGGCCCCACCTCTTCTTCGACGACAAGCTCGACAACGCCCTGCTCGCCGCCAACCATGTCCCGTCTGCGCATGTACCCTTCGGCATATCGAACCGTGCGCCATCCCGCGGATCGCCGCAGGGCGACCAGGTGGTCGGCGATGAGCCCGCCTCTCGCTCCTAGGGCTTGGGTGGGCGATGCCCAGTGCATCCTCTTAGAATGCGACCAGGTCATTCGACCACTCCGATCCCTCATTCCCGAAGGAGTCGGCCCGCCAGGCGAACTGCAGCCGGGAAAGCGGCGCGCCCGCTCGTCCAGATATCGGCAGATGAGTCAATCCCCGCGGTCGTGAATCGTCCGCCGCAAGCACCTGCTGTGCGTCAGCACATACCGCAGCGGTACCAGGTCGGCGGCGCTCCTTCCCTGCATGGCCAAAGGCACCCGACAGATGGTCAGTGATCCATTCCGCTAGCGACGCGTCAGCCAACGCATTGGCCACGCCGTTCAGGAGCGACGACGCCTTGCCATTCCAATCGCATGTGGAGGCTGGGTTGTCAGGCGACGCCCTACGGCCCGGCCTGCGTCGCGCCCATGAAGTAGGCCAGGAAGTCGCGCATCTCGTCGGCGCTGAAGGGTCGCAGCAGGCCATCCGGCATGGTCGATTTGCCGGTGCGCTTGATGCTGGCGATCTCGTCGCGCGGGAAGCTGATCAGCGCGCTCTCGCTCTGCACGGTGAGGAAGTCGGCAGCGTCCTCGCGCTGGATGCCGATGACCAGCCGACCGTCCTTGCCCTTGACGATCACCAGCTGCTGCTCGACGCCCATGATGGCGCTCGGATCGACGACGTTCTGCAGCACCCAGTCGAGATCGGAGCGGTTCAGCCCGGTCAGATCCGGGCCGATGTTGCCGCCGATGCCCCACAGCGTGTGGCATTGCATACAGGTGCGTTCGAAGATCGCCCGCCCATGGACGCGGTCGCCGCTGGCGATCAGGGTGGCCGGGAAGGCCTTCTTGATGCGCGCCACCTCGCCGGCCGCGTACTTCTCCGGTCCGCCGCCGAGCTTGGCGACCAGGGAGTTCAGATCCGCATCCTGGTAGAGCAGCAGCTGGCGCATGACATTGGCGGTGAGGTCGGAGCCGGGGATGGCGCTAGCGGCCACCGCGCCGGCAAGCGCCTTGGCATAGTCGAGCCGCTGGGCGAGGGTGTTGACCGCGTCGCGGCGTTCCCCTGGCGTCAGCGACGGATAGGCGGCGATCAGCGCCGCCGGTGTCGCAGGGTCATTGCACTCGCCCAGCGTGCGCACCGCGAGGCCGCGGAAGGCGGCATCGGAAAGCAGCTTCTGCAGGTCGCCAGCCAGCGCGGGTGCGCGCACATGCACCAGCGCGCGCAGCGCCGATTTGCGTTCGGAGAGCTCTGCCGCATGGTCGTTGAGCGTGGCGCGCAGCGCCTCCACCGCTGCCTCGTCACCGAACAGCGCCGAGAGGTAGCGCACGTAGAAGCGCACCTTGGCGTTGGGGCTGTCCTTGATCCTGGCCGCCAGCGCCGCCCAGTCGGCAGGTGCGCTCACCTTGCGACGTCCCAGCAGCGACTGGGTGATGCCGGCCAGCAGGGTTCGCTGCACATCCGCCGGCGCGGCGCCGACGGCGCTCAGGGTGCTGCGGATGCTCTCCTCGGTGGAGGTGCCCAGGCGGCGGGGGATGAATTCCCGCACCACGTCGACCTTGGAGTTCTGCGCCAGCCGCAGCGCCCGGGGGGGATCGGCCGGAACCGCCGGCTCGATGGCGTACCAGTACATCAGGGGCAGGTTGTGGTCCTGGTTGTCCTGCTCATGCGCGCACAGCGCCTCCACCACGCCCCAGCGGTCCGCCAGCGGCAGGCGCTGGAGGGCGGAGGCCAGGTGCAGGCGCACCAGGGGCGATTCGTCGCTGTGCGCCAGGCGGGCGAATTCGCCCAGTACCGCCGGCGACACGGTACCGCCCTCGGCCAGCAGGGTGATGGCCCAGGCGCGCAGGTATTCGGAGGGGCTGGCGAGCTGGGCCAGGCTCAGGCCCTCGTCGAGACCGTGGGTGCAGTGCAGCGCCCACAGTGCGCGCAGCTTGCGCGTTTCGTCGGGGTTGCCGCTGAGGATCGCGGCAAGCGCCTGATGCACTGCCGGGCTGCCGCCGCGCTCCTGGAGCAGGCGGCGGGCATGGCGGACATACCATTCGTTGGGGTCGAGCTGGGCCTTCACCAGCTCCTCGTCGCTGGCCTTGGCGAGGTCGGGGTGGACCGCCTTGGCCCCCTGGTAGGTGATCTTGTAGATGCGGCCATTGGTGCGGTCGGTCTCGGCGCGCTGCTGGTGGCAATGGACCTTGTCGAACCAGTCATTGAGGAACAGCGAGCCGTCCGGCCCGTACTGCAGGCTGAGAGTGCGGAACCATGAATCGTGGGCATCGAGGAAATCGTCGCGCTTGGCATCGACATATCCCGAGCCCTGTCGCACCAGCCCCTCATTGCGCACCTTGCTCATGTGGATGTCGTTGAAGAACAGCGTGTTGCGGTATTCGGGCGGGAACAGGCCGCCGAGGTAGATGGTCGACCCGCAGTAGGCGGCGCGCTCGTAGCCGAACTGGGCGATGGTCTTGATGTCGGCGAAGGTGAATTTGTCGAAATGCTCGCCCCCCTGCCGCTGGTAGCGCGCGCCCTGGATCGCGTGGTAGAGATGGGGGATGACGCAGGCGGTGAAGAAGGCCTCGCCCTGGTCGTTCCAGTCGATCCCCCACTGGTTGCTCGCACCCTCGCACCAGCGCTCGAACTTCTTGGTCACCGGGTGATAGCGCCAGACCGCGGCATTGAGCGGCACGCGCTGGTCGTCCGGGGTGCCCGGGGCTCCGACCCGCGAATGGGTGAAGACGCCATGGGTGCCGTAGAGCCAGCCGTCGGGTCCCCAGGTGAAGTTGTTGAGGGTCTCGTGGGTATCCTCCCAGCCCCAGCCATCGAGCACCACCTGCGGCTCGCCGACCGCATCGTTGGTCAGCGGCAGGAACAGCAGCGCCGGAGGGGCGCCGACCCACAATCCTCCGAAGCCGATCTGGATGCCGGTGGCGAAGGGCAGGTGGTCGAACACCACCCGGTGGGTCCAGTGCTGGCCGTCCCCGGCCTCGTCGGTGAACAGATGGATGCGGTTGTTCTTCTCGCCCGGGCAGTTGGGATAGGAGGTGTTCTCCAGCACCCATAGCCGGCCACGGTCATCGATGCAGTAGCCGACCGGCTGCACCAGCTCCGGCTCGCTGGCGACCAGCTGGACGCTGAAGCCCGGGGGAAGCTGCATCGCCTTGACGCCGTCGCTCGGCGACAGGCCGTCCTGGGCAGAGAGCACGGGCATCAGCATGCCTGCGATCAGGAGCACGGCGGTGCGCAGCCGCCGCGCAAGATGGAGATGGCTCATCGGTAGGCCCTTGCTGTCAGCGAGCTCATGGTCACGGCTTGAGCGGCTGCGGCTGCGCCTTCTCCCATTCCTCATGCGACACCGTCTTGGTGTGGTGGACGAAGACGAAGGTGCCCTTCTTGTTGCCGACCACCACATCGGGGAGCTTGTCGCCGTTGAGGTCGCCGACCACCACCTGGGTGCCGACCCCGGAGTCGTCGTCGATGAGGTAGGGCACGAAGTCGACCGAGCCGTTAGCTCCCCGCACCTGCTTGAGCCAGTAGAGCACCGGCGGCGCACCGGCCTGGGGATCGCCCGTCGGACCATGGGCCCAGTAGCGCTTGCCGGTGATGATGTCGGGCAGCCCGTCGCCGTCCATGTCGGCTATTGCCACGGCATGCATTTCCGAGATCACCAGGCCGTATTTGTTCTGCTCGGGCTTGTCGCCGATGATCAGGTGCTGCTTGAAGCCGCCGTCGGCAAGCTGCTCGTACCAGGCCAGGCCGAATTCGTGGGCGGTGACGCTGGTGATGATGTCCGCACGCCCGTCGCCGTTGAGGTCGAGCGCATGCATCTGCGCTCCGCCCCGGCCGAGATCGGCGTGGTGGAAGGTCCACAGGGGGTCGCCTACCAGGGACGCCGGCTGCTCCCACCAGCCATCCGACATGATGATGTCCTTGCGGCCGTCGCCGTTGACGTCGCCCACCCCCAGGCCATGGGTGAAGCGCTGCCAGCCGCCCTTGGGCGAGATGGCATGGAAGGTCCAGGGCTTGGCGGGGTCGCTCCAGTCGGGGCTGGCGTAGCCGATCTTGCCCCCTGAATTGCACACCAGGGACGGCTTGCCATCGCTGGTGAGGGCGGTGAAGGTCGGCGATTCGTTGTCGACCGTCTCGAAGGCGAGATGGCGCGTCCAGGTCTCCGACTTGCCCTGGGGGTTCTCGTACCAGTACGCCTGCTTGCCGGGGAAGCCGATGATGAGGATGTCGGTCCAGCCGTCGCCATTGAAGTCGTAGGCGAAGGCGAAGAAGTTGTCCGAGTAGCCGTGCGGATCGAATTCCTTGGCCGGATAGTACTCGTGCTTGACGGTGAAATCCGGGCCCTCGTACCAGTATGGCCCCGATACCACGTCCATCTTCCCGTCATGGTTGAAGTCGCCGAAGGTCGCGCCTTCGCTGTAGAACTTGTCGGACAGCTTGATCTTGGTGAAGGTGTGGATCACGTCGTCGGCTCCGACGAGCAGCGTTTGCACACCCATTAACGGGCAGGAGGCGAGCAGAGCTGCCGCCAGCATCCGTCGGGCCCGCGGGATGCGCGCGCGCCTTCCCTGCGCTCCGGCCGCGACTTCCCCGCGGCCCTGGGTCGAATGGCACTGGGTGATGGTAGGTGCATGCTGGGTGGTCATGGTCGTTCGTCCTGGGCGATTATACACGGGCGGTAGAGGGCCGTTGCCGGCACCGGGATCGACGTGCGCACCTTGCCAGATGGCGTCCCGCCAACGTCCGGGGCCAGACGGCCACGCTGCGCTGGGAGATGGATGTCCGGGCGTCAAGAGGTCTGATGGTAGCCGTCAGGCCGCGGCTTGTCCATGAGGTGTTTGACCTCCTGCATGAGGTATTTTACCTGGCCTTTCGGCCGACCTCCTGGCCGATGCGCGCATCCCACTCCGCCTGCGAGAAGCCGACCACCCCGCCGCCGGGCAGCGGCACGAAAGGGCGCTTGATCAAATTGCCGTTGCCGGAAAGCAGGCGCAGCGCCTGCGCCACAGGCATTCCTGGCAGCGAGGCCGAAAGGCCGAGTTCGCGATAGTCCTTGCCGCTGGTATTGAACAGGCGCCGCACGTCGCCCACCGCACCGCGCGCCGAGCGCAGCTCCTGCAGCGACGGCGGCTGCTCGCGGATCGGCTTCTCGATGAAGGCGATCCCGCGCTTGGTCAGATATTTGGTCGCCTTGCGGCAGGTGCCGCACTTGGCATAGGTGTAGAGCGTGAGCATGGCATGACTGTGACGCCTGCCGGCCTGCAGGGAAGTCGGTCCTTGCCAGCGCGGCCTGGCCCGGGGACAATCGCCCCTACTCAGCAAGGGGCGACGATGGCCACATTCACCAGGTTCGGCACGCGCCGCACCGTGCGCATCCTGCTGGTCGGCTGCGGTGCCATGGGCCAGGGCTGGGTCGAGCGCATCATCGCCAAGCCGGGGCTGTCGCTGATCGGGCTGGCCGACATCGATCCCAAGGCCGCCGAGGCGACTGTACGGCGCTTCCAACTGGACGGCATGCCGGTCTACCCATCGCTGGAAGACGCGCTGGCGGCTGATCGTCCGGATGTGGTGGTCGACATCACCATTCCCTCCGCCCATTACCAGGTGACGCGCACGGCCCTCAAGGCCGGCTGCCATGTGCTCGGCGAGAAGCCGCTCGCCGAATCACTGCCCCATGCGCGGGCGATGTGCCGGGAGGCGCGGGAACGCGGCCTGCTGTACATGGTCACGCAGAACCGCCGCTACATCCCGGCGATGGTGGCGCTGCGCGAGGCGATGAAGGCCAGGCGCATCGGCCGGCTGTCCAGCCTCGACGCCGATTTCTACATCGGCGCCCATTTCGGCGGCTTCCGCGATCTGATGGACGATCCGCTGATCCTCGACATGGCGATCCACAGCTTCGATCAGGCACGCATGATCTCCGGCTGCGATCCGGTCTCGGTCTACTGCCACGAATACCATCCGCATGGCAGCTGGTACCGCGGTGCGGCCGCGGCGGTGTGCATCTTCGAGCTCACTGGCGGGGTGGTCTTCACCTACCGCGGCTCATGGGCGGCCGAGGGCTTCAATACCAGCTGGGAATGCCAATGGCGCGCCCAGGGCTCCATCGGGACGGTCATCTGGGATGGCCGTGACGCACCAAGGATGCAGCAGGTGGTCGGGACCACGGGCTTCCGCCGCGAGACCCGTGAAACGGTCCTGCCTCTTTCCACCCTCGCCCATCCTGGCCACCACGGCGTGCTCGACGAATTCGTGCAATGCCTGCGCGCCGGACGGCGACCGCAGAGCGAATGCCACGACAACATCAAGAGCCTGGCGATGTGCCTGGCCGCCATCAGGAGCGCGCGCGCCAAGCGCAGGGTCACGGTGAGCTGGTAGATGCCGGCGGTCGCTCGGCACCGCCACCCAGTTGTGTCCGCCGCGCCCATGGCAACCATGGGCTCATGCGCGCTCCCCAGCAGGTGCTCCGCGAGATCTACCACGCCGCCGTCGCGGCGGTCGAGCCGAGACGTGCCGTCCTCGACCATTGCCGGCTCGATGGCGACATGCTGCAGGTGGGCGAACGCCGCATCGCCCTCGATCCGGATGGCCGCGTCATCGTGGTCGGGGCCGGCAAGGCATCGGCGGCGATGGCCCAGGCGGTCGAGGAGGTGCTCGCCGAGCGCATCAGCAGCGGCGTAGTGGTGGTGAAATACGGCCATCTCGCCCCGCTGCACCGCATCCGCCTGCTCGAAGCCGGCCATCCGGTGCCGGATGCCGCCGGACAGGCCGCCGCCAGCGCCATCATGCAGGCGCTGAGCGGCCTGAGCGCCCGCGATGTGGTGATCGCCTGCTGGTCGGGGGGCGCCTCCGCGCTGACCCCCAGCCCCGCGCAGGGCCTGAGTCTGGCCGACAAGCAGGCGGTCACCCGCCTGCTGCTGGCCAGCGGTGCGGATGTGCATGCGCTCAATGCCGTGCGCAAGCACCTCTCGCAGCTCAAGGGCGGGCAGCTGGCCCGCCGCGCCGCGCCGGCGCGCATTGCCTGCCTGGTGATCTCGGATGTGGTGGGCGACGACCTGAGCACCATCGGCTCGGGGCCATTCTACCCCGACCATTCCAGCTTCGCCGAGGTGCTTTCCCTGATCGACCGCCTGAAGCTGCGCAACGACCTGCCCGGGCCGGTGCTTCAGCTGCTGCAGCGAGGTGCCGCCGGACTGATCCCCGACACCCCCAAGCAGGGGGATGCGTGCTTCGCTCAGGTCCACCATCAGATCGTCGCGAGCAACCGCCAGGCCATCGCCGCCGCGGCAGAGGCCGCCCAGGCCCAGGGCTACCGTCCGCTGGTGATCGCCAAACCCCTGGTCGGCGAGGCGCGCCTGGCCGCCGCTGAGATCATCGAGCGCGCCCGGCTGATCGCCAGGAAAGGGGATCGCGCCTGCCTGATCGCCGGCGGCGAGACCACGGTGACGCTCACCGGGGAGATCGGACGCGGAGGACGCAATCAGGAGCTCGCGCTCGCCAGCGCCGCCCTGCTCGACGGCAGCTGCGACATCAGCGTGCTGGCCGGTGGGACCGATGGCAATGATGGTCCTACAGATGCCGCGGGCGCGTACTGCGATGGCGAGACCGTCGCCCGTGCCCACGCCCTCGGCCTCGAAGCCGCTGCGCATCTGGCCCGCCATGACGCCAACCCCTACTTCTCCGCCCTCGGCGATCTGCTGCTCACCGGTCCGACCGGCACCAATGTCATGGATCTCACCCTGGCGCTGATCACACCGCCCCGATAGGCGGGGGCCTTGCAACCCGTTCGGACGGCCTAGCGTCCGGCCACCGTGCTGATGGCTCTTTTCACCGCCGTCCTGTGGTCGCTCTCCAGCGTCACCGGCGCCCGTGCCGCGCGCTCCTTCGGCGGCCCCACCGCCAACCGCCTGCGGCTCAGCCTCGCGCTGATCATCCTCGGCATCTATGTGCTGTGCTTCCCCGTCCCGCTCAGAGGAGCGTGGTTCTGGTGGATGCTCCTCAGCGGTGCGCTGGGCATGGGCATGGGCGACCTGTTCATCTTCCTCGCCTATGTGCGCCTGGGCACCCGCCTGCCGGTGCTGATCACCCACTGCCTGGCAGGGCCCTTGGCCGCGCTGGTCGAATGGCTGGTGCGCGGCGTAGCCCTGACCGTGCAGGAGATCAGCCTGATCGCCGTCATCCTGCTCGGGGTGGCGATCGCGCTGGTCCCGGGCCTGCGGGTGCAGGCGAGCGGCGGCCGGCTGCGCTCCGGTGTGCTCTTCGGCATCGGTTCCGCGGCCATGGTCGGGCTGAGTGCAGTGATCGTCCGTGAGAGTTATGCCCAACTCGCGCTCCAGGGAATGGCCTGCGATGCCCTGACCGCGGCTTTCGTACGCGCCCTGGGCGGCGTGGCGATGTCATGGTCGATCCTGCCGGTGCTGCGCCTCGCCACCCGCCAGCCGGCGCCGCACTCGTCAGGCGCCGCGATGCCGGAGCATCCCTGGCGTCGGGGCTGGCCGTGGCTGCTCGGCACCGCCATCTGCGGCCTGGTGCTGGGGATGGCCTGCTACCAGCTGGCGCTGACCACCGGCAAGGCGGGACCGGTGCATGCGGTGCTTGCCATCATGCCCATCCTGGTGATGCCGCTGGCCTGGTTCATGGAAGGCGACCGCCCGACCCGGTGGGCGATCCTCGGCGGTGGCCTGGCGGTCGGGGCGGCGGTGCGCATGGCGCTGCTGCACAGCGGCTGAGGCGGCCGGCATTCAGCGCGTCCGCGGATCGAGCCACACCAGCGCCAGATCGGCGAGCAGGTTGAAGACCACCAGCAGAGCCGCGTATTCCAGCGCCGCGCCGCTGACCAGGGTCCAATCCTGCTGCAACGCCCCGGCGACGAAGAAGTACCCGAGCCCGGGGATGGCGAACAGGCTTTCGACCACCATCGAACCGGTGAGCACCTGCGCCGCGGCGGTGGCGAGGTAAGCCAAAACCGGCCCGAAGGCCGGGCGCAGCGCATGCTCGATGACGATGTAGCCCTCGCTCGCGCCCTTGGCGCGGGCGGTGCGGACGAAATCAGCCCCGAGTTCGTCGAGCAGGCTGGCACGTGACAGACGGGCGATCTGGGCCGCCAGGGGCAGCCCGAGGGTGAGCACCGGCAGCAGCAGCGCTGAGGGGCTCTCGACTCCACCGGCCGGCAGCCAGCCCAGGTACAGGCTGAAGACCAGCAGGAGCAGCGGTCCGATGATGAAGTCGGGGGTGCTGATGCCGAGGGTGGCCAGCAGGCGCAGGACCTGGTCGCCTGCATGGGCCCCGGGCTGAGGCGAGCGGGCCGCCCTGGCGGCCATGGTCCCGCCCCACAGGCCGAGGAACAGACCGATCAGCAAGGCGCCGCTGCCGATCGACACCGATACCGGGGTGGCGCGTGCGAGCAGCTCGATGACCGGCTGTCCGCGCGCGATCTTGAGGCTGTAGCCGAAGTCCCCGCGCAGCTTGTCGAACAGATCCCGCAGGTACTGCACGACGATCGGCTGATCCTGGCCATAGAGCCGCTTGAGGTGGGCGACCGCGGCCGGCGGCAGCGCGCGATCGCCGGCGAGGTCGGCCCAGGGATCACCGGGCATGGCGCGCAGCGCGGCGAAGGTGAGCAGATGGACCAGCCAGAGCACCACCAGACCGGCAGCGAGGCGTCTCAGGATCGCAGCGATCATGGTCGGCATTCCAGGGTCATCCGCGCTGCGAGCAACCAGCGGCTGGCCCTGGTGGCCGCGGCGCACTCGGCCTGCCGTTGGCGGCGGCCGTTACAGCGGCCTCCCGGGACCCCATCCGAGGGTGGACGACGGGGGCGCGCGCGCCATGCTCTCGGCCATCCCATAGTCCGCAACCAGGGCAACGTACCGGCCACAGATCAACGTCGAGAGGGGGCTGGAAGTACAAAATACCCCCGTGTGGAAGCGCTACCTTAACGTCCGAGCACCGAGGAATCCCATGACTATCTCCCCCCGTCTCGCGTCCGCACTGCTTATCGCGCTGAGCGCCCCCCTGGGTGCCGCCGATCTGGCCCCAGGCCTGATCGGCGAATACTTCGCCGATTCCAAGGACTATCCCAGCGCCCTCAAAGAGCCCCCGACCCTGGTGCGGGTCGACAAGCAGGTGAACTTCGGCGCGGTCACGGGCGAATTCTATAAGACCAAGATGGCGGAGAACTTCACCGTCCGCTGGAGCGGCACCATCCATGTCGAGACAGCCGGGGAGTACCAGCTCGGAACCGAATCCGATGACGGCTCACGGCTGCTCATCGATGGCAAGCAGGTGGTCGATAACGGCGGCGTGCATGCGATGTCCAAGAAGACAGGTGCGGTCACCTTGAACTCCGGCGAGCATGCCGTGGTACTCGAATTCATCCAAGGCGGTGGCGAGGCCGGCTGCCGGCTGCTGTGGACCCCGCCCGGGGGTTCCGAGAGTGCGATACCAGGATCTGCGCTCCAGCATGTGGCTGGCGCCGAGAAGATGATCGCCTGGAACGAGGCTGCCTGGAAGAAGCGCAAGGGGTCGGCGGTGTCCGGCAGCGGCAAGTATGCCTTGATGGATCATGGCCCCTTCGTCACCGGCACCTTCGTCCAACCGGGCAACATCTGCACCAACAAGGGCATCACCATCCAGATCGACAAGGTCCACAAGGCCCTGGCGGTGTTCGACCCCGAGCTGATGCGCTTCAGCTACGGCGCCATCGAGGCGGCGATCGGCTACCCCGCCGGCCGTGATGGCATCGAAGGCCAGCCGACGGTCGACGGCGAGCAGGTCTTCGCTGCCACCTCCTCGACCGGATTCGCCAAGCCTGGCAGTGCCAACGACTTTGCCGATCCCCGATTGCAGCGTCTCGGCAATCTCCTACACGACTGGGCCGCCTATCACGGCCTCTACCTCAACGGCGAAACGGTGGTGCTCTCCTATTCCGTCGGAGCCGCCGAGATCCTCGAGGTCCCAGGGGTCACCGCAAACGGGACGGCGGTCGGCATCACCCGCAGCCTGACCCTGACCGGCAATGACCAGCCGCTGACCATGCTGGTGGCGGAAAGCAGCGGCACGCCCACCGCCGCCGATGGCATCGGCCAGATCGAAGACGGTGATTACGTCAGCGCCACCGGCGTGGTCGGCGCGGGCACCTTCGCTGTCGATGGCACACGCCTGGTCCTCACCATCCCGGCCAAGGCGGCGCTGACCGAGCTGGTCAGCTGGCATGGCCTGAAGAGCGACCTCGCCAGCTTCAAGGCCCTGGTTGCCGCGACGCCCAAGCCGAGCGATGCCCATGCGCTGACCAAGGGCGGCAAGGGCCGCTGGGGCGACGCCATCACCCTCACCGGCGAGCTCGGCAAGGAAGGCTCGGTGCCCTACGCGGTCGACACCATCACCGTGCCGTTCGAGAATCCCAGCAAATCCTACATGCGCCTGACCGGCCATGACTTCTTCAAGGATGGCCGCGCCGCGGTGTGCACCATGGACGGCGATGTCTGGCTGGTGTCGGGCATCGATGCCAGCCTCTCCAAGGTCACCTGGAAGCGCTACGCCACCGGTTTGTTCCAGCCGCTCGGCCTGCGCATCGTCGACGACCTGGTCTACGTCACTTGCCGCGATCGCCTGCTGCGGCTGCACGACCTCAACGGCGATGGCGAGGCCGATTTCTACGAGAGCTTCAATTCCGACTGCCCGGTGACCAAGCACTACCATGAATTCGCCATGGACCTCGAGACCGACAAGGAGGGCAACTTCTACTACTGCAAGGGCTCGAACCTCGACAACAAGCCCAACAGCTTCACCAGCGAATTGCAGGGCTGCATGCTCCGGGTCAGCAAGGACGGCTCGGCGACGAGCCGCTACTGCACCGGGTTGCGCGAGCCCAACGGCATGGGCGGTGGCGACGGCTATCCGCTGCTGTGCAGCGACAACCAGGGCAACTGGACGCCGGTCGACCGCATCAACCTCGTCAAGCAGGGCGGCTTCTACGGCTACGAGGGCACCGCGCACCGCACTCCGGCCCCGCCCGCCTACGATCCGCCGATCTGCTGGACCCCCTACAACCTCGACAACTCGCCGGGCGGCCTGGCCTACGTCAACAACGCCAGCTGGGGCCCGTTCAAGGACAAGCCGGTCGGCCTGTCCTATGGCAAGAGCTGCGCCTTCATCGTGCTGATGGAGGAGGTCGAAGGGACGCCGCAGGGCGGCATCGTGTTCTTCCCGCTGACCTTCTCCTCGGGCATCATGCGCGCCCGCTTCAACGCCACCGACAACCAGCTCTATGTCACCGGCATGCGCGGCTGGCAGACCAACGCCGCGCAGGAAGGCGCCTTCCAGCGCGTGCGCTATACCGGCAAGCCGGTGTACATGCCCACTTCGCTGCACATCCACAAGGATGCGGTCGAGATCGGCTTCGACCAGCCGCTCGACCCCGCCACCGCGGGTGACGTCGGCAACTACACCGTCGACCAGTGGAACTACCGCTGGACCGCGAGCTATGGCTCGGACGACTATTCGGTGGCCGATCCCAGCAAGAAGGGCCACGACAAGGTCGCGGTGGCCGGAGTGGCGCTCTCCAGCGACAAGAAGTCGGTCACGCTCAAGATCGACGGCCTGGTGCCGGTGATGCAGATGAAGGTGAAGTTCAAGATCAGCGCCGCCGACGGCGCCCCGATCAGCTTCGAGGTCTACAACACCATCAACAAGATCCCGGCGCAGTAGGACGGCAGACTGGGGCGCCCGCCCCGCCGGGGAGGCTGGACTCCGGTGATGGGCAGACACCATGGGGTGCATGCGCATCGCCCTTGCCCAGCTCAACGGCCAGATAGGCGACATCGACGGCGCTGCGGCAGCGATCCGCAATGCCGCCAACAAGGCCGTCTTCGAGGGCGCCGACCTCTTGGTCTGCCCGGAATTGGCGATGCTCGGCGGCTATCCGCCCCGCGATCTGCTCGAACGCCGCCATCTGGTCGCCCGGCAATGGAGCCTGGTCCAGGGCCTAGCGCGCGAGCTGCCGCTGCCGGCGCTGATCGGCTGCGTCGAGCCGCTGGATCCCGGATCCGGACCCTCGTTCGCCAATGCCCTGGTGGCCAGCGAGCGTGGGGCGATCATCGCCTCCTACCGCAAGCGCCTGCTGCCGACCTATGATGTCTTCGATGAACGCCGCTACTTCCGCGCCGGGACCGAGAGCTGCATCATCACCTTGGCGGGCATGCGCGTCGGGCTGACCATCTGCGAGGACATCTGGAGCGAGGAGTTCGCCGGGGTGGGCTATGGCCAGGACCCGGTGCGCGACCTGGCCGGCAGATGCGACCTGATCGTCAACAGCTCGGCCTCCCCCTACAACGTCGGCAAGCCGCTGCTGCGACATCGCGTGGTGGCGACCCTGGCGAAGACGGCCGGGGTCCCGGTAGCCTACTGCAACCAGGTGGGCGGCCATGATGAATTGCTCTTCGATGGCGATTCCTGCATCGTGACACCCGCTGGCGGCTGCCTCGCCGAAGCCCCGCGCTGGCAGGAGCAGGTGGTCATCGGCGATCTCACCGCCAGAGCGCTCCCGGCGAGGACGATCGAGCCTCTGGGCGACCTCTACCAGGGCCTGGTGACCGGCATACGCGACTACTGCGCCAAGACCGGGCAGCGGCGGGTGGTGCTGGGCCTTTCCGGCGGCATCGATTCGGCCCTAGTGGCCGCGCTCGCGGTCGATGCGCTTTCTCCTGAGCATGTCATCGGCCTGCTGATGCCAGGACCCTATTCCAGCGCCAGCAGCGTCACCGATGCCGAGGCGCTCGCCGAGCGCCTCGGCATCGAGCACCACATCCTGGACATCAAGCCGTCCTTCGCCGTCATGCACCAGACCCTGTCCCCGGCATTCACCGCAGGCGCCAGCGGCATCATGGAGGAGAACCTCCAATCGCGGCTGCGTGGCACGCTGGTGATGGCGGTCGCCAACAAGCGCGGCGCGATGGCGCTGACCACCGGCAACAAGAGCGAGATCGCCGTCGGCTATTGCACCATCTATGGCGATATGAACGGGGGGTTGGCCCCGATCGGAGATCTCTACAAGACCACGGTCTGGGCACTGGCGCGCTGGCGCAATTCCCAGGGTCCCATCATCCCCGAAGCCAGCATCACCAAGGCGCCCTCAGCCGAACTGCGCGAGGGTCAGACCGACCAGGACAGCCTGCCGCCCTATGCAGTGCTCGACCGTATCCTCGCCAGCTACATCGAGGACGGCCGCAGCGCCGAGGAGATCATCGCCGGCGGGGAGGACGATGCGGTGGTGCGCCAGGTGGCGCGACTGGTCGAGACCTCGGAATTCAAGCGGCGCCAGGGGGCGCCGATCCTGCGCGTCTCGCCCAAGGCCTTCGGCATGGGCCGGCGGATGCCGCTGGCGCGCTTCATCCCCTGATGCATCTGCTGACCCCGGGGCGATCCCTGCGATTGCCTTGCCAGCGCCGGGCCATCTCATCGAGCTTGTGACTTCGGCAGCGCGATCCCGCGCTTGGCCGGCTTGAGAACCAGGCGAGGAGCCGCGCATGGCATTCACCATCGGATTCATCGGTGCCGGCGGCATCGCGCATCAGCATGCCAGCAACCTCAAGCGCATCGCTGGAGTCGAGCTGGTCTGCGCCAGCGATATCAGCGCGAGCGCGCTCGCCGACTTCACCACCAAGCAGGGTGTCGCGCGCAGCTATGCGGACTACCGCGAGATGCTGGCTCAGGAGCGGGATGTCGAGGCCATCTGCGTCTGCACTCCCAATGCCGAGCATACGCCGAACACCATCGCCGCGCTCCAGGCCGGCAAGCATGTGCTGGTCGAGAAGCCGATGGCGATGAGCGTCGAGGGCTGCCGCGCGATGATCTCCACCGCGGCCCAGGCCCGCCGCCAGCTGGTGGTCGGCTTCCAGTATCGCTTCGATGGCCGCACCCAGCTGATCCGGCGACAGGTCGATGACGGCGCCTTCGGCAAGGTGCTGCATGTGCGCTGCCAGGCGCTGCGGCGGCGGGGCATCCCGAATTGGGGCGTCTTCGGGCGCAAGGACCTGCAAGGAGGCGGGCCGATGATCGACATCGGCGTGCATGTCATCGAGATGGCTCATTACGCCATGGGTTCGCCCAAGCCGCGGTCGGCCAGTGGCAACACCTGGACCTACCTCGGCGACCGCGCCAGCGCGGTCGAGAGCGCCTGGAAGAACTGGGACTGGTCCACCTATACGGTGGAGGATCTCGCGGTCGGGCTGATCCGCTTCGAGAATGGCTCCACTCTCTCGATCGAGGCCAGCTTCGCGGCGCACATCGAGAAGGACGTATGGAACTTCACCATGATGGCTGAGAAGGGTGGCGCCAGCTGGGATCCCGTGCAGGTATTCACCGACCAGAACGGCTATATGTTCACCCTTGCGCCGGCCTTCGTCCCCAACCAGGGCTGGGATGCGATGTGGGCGGAGAAGATGAAGCACTTCGTCGAGGTCTGCCGGGACGGCCGGACGAACCTCGCCAGCGGCGATGATGGGCTGATGGTGCAGCAGATGCTCGACGGCGTCTACCGCAGCGCCGCCAGCAAACAGGAGGTCTCGCTCTCAGCCGGTGGACCGACATTCGGACTGCCAGGGAGCATCGAGCTTCCGTAAAACGTCATTCCTTGGGCTTGGTCCTGCCCGTGCCCTTTATCTTGGGCACCGCCTTGACCGGGGCATCGGCCTGCACCGGGGCGGGAGGCGCCGCCGGCTTGAGCATGCTGCCGACGAAGCCCTCGAAATGGATACCCGTCGAGACCGCGGTTGCCGGGAAGCCGAACCACTCGATGGTCTCCAATGGCAGCACCACGACCCCGGCCTCCAAGTGGTCGTCGCCGTAGATCTCGATGGTGGCCTGGCAGGTATCGAGGTCGATTCCCAGCACCTTCTTAATGCAGAAGGAGCTGAAGCTTACGGTGTTGGCGTGCAGGAAGCAGCTCCCCTCGGCGAAGGTCTGATCCACCAGCTGATCCTGGATCTCGACCAGCTTGCCCAGGCGCTGCGACTGCAGCCAGAGCTGTGGGCGCTCCTCCTGGAACTTCTCCAGGGCGAGCTGCCGCTGGAACTCGCTCAGGGCCTTGTCGCGGATGAGCTTTGCCCGCACCACCTTCTTCGGCATATGCTTCTCCAAGCAGCATCCTAGCCCGATCCATGCGTTTTCGCAATGGTTTCGCCATGGATTCATGACGATCTGGGATCGATTGAGGGGGAATCGCTGGCAGCCCCGCTCCATCCGCTAGAATCGGCGGTCTACCCGGGAGATTCCCATGACCGCTCAAGCCAAGCCCCAACGCCTCTTCAATTTCAGCGCAGGTCCTGCGATGCTGCCGCTGGAAGTCCTCGAGGCCTCCGCCCAGGCGCTGGTGAACTACCAGGGCAAGGGTGTTGGCATCGCCGAAGTCAGCCATCGCGGCAAGGAGTTCGATGCGGTCATCGATGAGGCCATCCAGCGCTGCAAGAGCCTGCTGGGGGTGGGCGACACCCATGACGTGCTGTTCCTCCAGGGCGGCGCGACCCAGCTGTTCACCACCATACCGATGAATTTCGCCACCGGCACGGTCGACTACCTGGTCTCCGGCGAGTGGAGCCAGAAGGCCGCCAAGGCGGCGCAGGCGAGCGGCGCCAAGGTCAACATCGTCGCCAATTCCGAGTCCACCAACTTCGATCAGAGCGCCGCGCCCTCCACCTGGAAGCTCACGCCCGATGCCGGCTACCTGCATGTCTGCTCGAACGAGACCGTTCACGGGCACCGCCTGCCGGTGTGGCCCAGCCACCCCAATCTGGTCGTCGACGCCTCCAGCGAATTCATGGCCCGTCCACATCCGGTGAAGGACTGCGCTCTGGTCTACGCCGGCGCCCAGAAGAACCTCGGTCCGGCCGGGGTGGTGGTGGCGATCGTGCGCAAGGACTGGTACCCGCGCATCGGCAAGTCCGTGCCCGCCTTGTTCAACTTCCAGAAGCAGGCCGAAGCCAAGAGCATGGTCAATACGCCGCCGACCTTCGGCATCTACATCCTGCTCGAGACCTTCCGCTGGCTCGACCGCCAGGGCGGGCTCAGCGCGATCGAGAAGCGCAATGAGGAGAAGGCCGGCCTGATCTACCAGACCATCGATGCTTCGCAGGGCTTCTATAAGGCGACGGTGGCCGTCCCCGAGCAGCGCAGCCGCATGAACATCACCTTCCGCCTGCCGAGCGAGGAGCTCACCGACGCCTTCATCAAGGAGGCCGACAAGCAGGGCATGGTCGCGCTCAAGGGCTACCGCACCGTCGGCGGCATCCGCGCGTCGATCTACAACGCCATGCCGGTGGAAGGCTGCCAGATGCTCGCGGCGCACATGCGCGACTTCGCGGCGCGCTCCCGCTGAACCGCTGGCGCTCCGCTGCTCGGCAACCGCTCACGCACGGCGACCGCCGCGCGTGAGCGCTGTGCCTGGCCTCTGCCACGATCCGGCGAAGGCGTCACCGGGCTAGCCGGCGGCAAGGAAGCCCTTGGCGAGCGCCAGCGCACGCGCGGATAGATCGGGGGCGTCGCCCGGCAACCAGCGGATGTCGCCCCAGCCGCGATACCAGGTCAGCTGATGCTTCGCCAGGCGGCGGCTGTTGCGGCTGACCAGCTCCACCGCGCGCGCCTCGTCGTACTCGCCCCGCAGCAGGCCGAGCACCTCCTTGTAGCCGACCGCCTGCCTCGCCTCGGGGCTCAGCCGGCCCGCCAACGCCTTGACCTCGTCGACCAGCCCGGCGGCGAACATCGCCCGGGCGCGCGCCTCGATGCGCTGGTGCAGGACTGCACGCGGCCATTCCAGGCCGAGCAGGAGCGTGCGCACGCCGGCCCGGCGCACGCCAGCGGTGGTATGGAAGCTGGAGTACGGCCTGCCGGTCAGACGATGGACCTCGAGCGCACGCACCACGCGCTGGCGATCGTTGGGATGGCGCTGCGAGGCATAGGCGGGATCGATGCGCTGGAGCTCGCCGAAGAGCGCCTCGGCGCCCTCGCTCTGGAAGCGCGCGTTGAGCTCCTCCCGCACCGCCTGGTCGCGCGGTGCGCCTGCCGACAGGCCCTCGAGCAGCGCCTTGGCATAGAGCGGGCTGCCGCCGGCCACCAGCGCGCAGCCCCCGCGCTCTCCGATCTCGGCGAGCGCCGCATCGGCGAGCGCCAGCCAGCGGCTGACATCGCAGCGCTCATGCGGCTCGAAGCATGAGATCAGATGATGGGGCACGGCACGACGCTCGGCAGGGCTGGGCTTGGCCGTGCCGATGTCCATCCCGGTGTAGACCGCCATGGCGTCCGCACTGATGATTTCGCCAGCCAGGGCGCGCGCCAGGCTCAGGGCGAGCGCTGACTTACCCGATGCGGTCGGTCCCAGCACCATCACCACCGGTATCGCAGCCATGCCAGGTTGTGGATGGGGAGCGCTGCCGTGCAAGCCATGGTGCTGGACGCGCGCGGGCCAGGCGGGCGCTCAACCTGTGGATCAGCGCGTTGCCGGGGGGTAGCCCCGCGCGTCGCGCAGGCGGGCATTGGTGCGGTAGATGTGCGCGAGCACCTCGGCAAGCGCACGGTAGAGCGTCGGGGGTACCTCGACATCGAGGTCGAGGACTCCCAGCAGATGGACCAGGTCGCGATCCTCGTGCAGTGCGACGCCATGATCCTTGGCCACCGCGATGATGCGCTCGGCGACCTCGCCCTGGCCCTTGGCGATGATGCGCGGCGATGAATCCTCGGCATGCTGATAGCGCAGGGCGACCGCTCGGCGCCGATCCGGACGGCCGTCGGCGCGGCCATCATCCATGGCCATCGTCCGCTGCCAGGGAGGCCACGCGCAGGCCGGCGACCATCCCCAGCTGCTGCAGGCTCTCGGCCAACCCCGGCAGCGCCTCGGCGAGCGCCTGGCCGCCTGGACCATCCGCCAGCAGGGTGATCGCCATCGGTCCATCCTGGAGCCCCGACAGCCGCACGCTGATGGACCCCAGGTGCGAGAGCTCGGTGTCGACGCGCACGAAGGTGGCGGTGCCGCCGACCGCCGGTCGGGAGGCGACGGCGATGCGGGTCGGCGTGCTGCGCCCCTGATCCTGCAGGGGCACGCCGAGCACGACATCATAGTCTGCCAGGGACGCTGGCTTGACCACCGTCATGGCGCTGCTCTCGCGCACTGCCAGGACGATCGCCTGGGAGAGGTCGGCGCGGGACGCGCTCGACAGGCCCTTGGTGGCAACTGACACCTGGTCTTCCACCGCAGGAAGCGCCGCTGCGAGGCGCTTGACCAGGCTGCCGGTCGAGGGTGGCGCCGCGCTGCTGCGCACCCCGGCCAAGTCGAGCGCCTGCATCACCGCTGGCGAGCCGCCACGGGTGGCATCGGGGGTGCCCAAGGACAGCAGCTCGCGCAGTGCGCCATCACCGGTCGGTAGCTGCGCCGGCGGCCCGGCTGTCAGCGGGCGATCCGCCACCTCCGGCTCGCCATCAGGCACGCCCGCACCAGCCGGGATCGACATGCCGCTCGAGGCCGGATCGCTCCGGGGCGCTGCCGCCGTCTGCGCGTTCGACGACGGTGCTGCGGCGGAGTCGCTGGCCGCGGGCGTAGTGGCCGCAGACGCACCGGCTGCGGCTGATGCGGCGGTGCCGGAGGTCGAGGATGCTGGCGCTGCGCCGCTCTCCGGGAGTGCGGATGCGGGTGGCGGGCCGGAGGCCTGGACGGGAGCCCCGGCGCCCCCTGCTGCGGGCGCCTGCCCACCCGGCGCTGGCGGAGCTCGCGGTGGCGAGGGCTCGGTGGCTCCATCGGCGAGGTCGCCGGGTGCTACCGGATACTGGGCTTGGCTCTGGGCCTGCGATGGCAGTGCGGTAGCAGGCGGCGACGGTGGCGCGGCGCTGCCTGCGGGCGCGGGTGCGCTGGACTGGGCGCCCGCAGTGGCGGGGGGGGCGGTGGTGCCGAGATTTGCGAGCGCCTGCTGCACCACCGCCAACGCTGCGGCCGGATTGGGCAGGGCACCGGAGAGTGCACGCAGCGCCGTCGCGATGGTGGCGGGGGTGGCCGGCAGGCCATCGCGAGCGAGGGCCGCGAGCGCGCTGGCGAGCATCGCGGGTGAACTGCCCGGCGAGCTGGTCAAGGCATCGGTCGCGGCCAGCAGGGATTCGCGCGCCAGCGGGGCCCCGGCGTTCTCGAAGGCAGCCAGCACCAGGCTGCTGGCGTTGCCGGGCGGCAGGCCGAGGGTCTGCAGGCGACCGGCGCTGGTCGAGGTCTCCGCCTGGTCGCCGGAGGCATCGTCGACCACGCGCAAATTGACCTGGGAACCGCTGGTGAGCACATGGAAGCGCATCACCGTGTCGGCAGTCAGGGGCACCTGGCTCGAGACCACCATGGTGGTCCCGCGCATGATCAGGACGTACTGTCCCGCACCGAGTCCCTGGACCACCCGGCCGCTGACCACATCGCCGGCGGAGAAGAGCGATGCTGGGTCACGCAGGACCAGCTGCGCCGACACCGGCACCGGCGCGCCGGCTGAGGTGTTTGCGGCGGTGGAGCCAGGGTTGACCAGGTCATCGGCCATGGCCGCAGCTCAGCAGGCGCTATCGGGGTCGCCCAGCCGGCCCTTGAGCAGCGCCATGGTGCGACCATGGATCTGGCAGACCCGGCTCTCGGTCACTCCCAGCACTGCCGCGATCTCCTTCATCAGGAGATTCTCGAAGTAGTAGAGCTTGATCACCATGCGCTCCTGCTCGCTCAGCGTCTCCAACAGCGCGGCGATCAGCCGCTGGGAGTCCTCGCGCTCGAGATGGCGCGCGGGGTTCGCGGTCTCGTCATCATTGCGCGCCAGGGCGGAGCCGGTCTGCTGATCGTCGCTCACCGGGGCATCCAGGCTGACCTGCACCACCAGCTGGGCATCGCGCTCGATCCCGAGCATCTCCTCGACCGGCACACCAAGATGGTCGGCGAGTTCGTGATCGTCGGGCAGGCGCGAGAGGGTGCGCGATAGCTCGGTGACCGCCTGCTGGTAGTCGCGGGCGCGTTCACGTGCGCCACGCGGCACCCAATCACGTGCCCGCAGCTCATCGATCACCTGGCCGCGGATGCGCATCACCGCATAGGTGGAGAAGGCATTGTCGCGGCTGGCATCGAAGCGGTTCAGCGCATCGATCAGGCCTATGACGCCGGCATGGAACAGGTCATCGCGGTCGACCGACGCCGGCAGGTTGACGCAGATGCGCTCGACCACCGTATGGACCAGCGGCAGATGGCGCAGGATCTCCTGCTCGCGCTCGCCACCGGTGCGCGTGTGCTCGGCCGTCTTGTAGGCCTTGACTCGATCGCTGTAGACGCTGGCGTTCATGATCAGCGCGCCTTGGGCTCAGGCGCCGGGCCAGCCGGACGCGCCGCCGGCGCGCCGGCTGCTGCGGTACGTGGGGCCGGGTTTGCGGGACGCGCGGCTGCTGGTACCGGTGCTGCCGCTGAGGCTGCCGGCTGGGGACGCGCAGCCGGGCCCGGTGCCGGACGAGCTGCGGCTGAGGTTCCAGCGGCCAGACGCGGGACTGGGGTGGCCGGCTGAGCGGCACGGGCGGCCTGCTCGGCGGTCGCCTGGCGTTCGGCGACATCGGTCGCCATGCGTTCGTTGATCACGCTGACGACCAGACGCATGAGATGGCCCGACGCCCACATCGCCACCAGGGCTCCCAGGGCGGCACGCCAGGCGATCGTGGCCGGGTCGTACCCGCACCACAACCCGACTGCGAGCCAGGCAAGCCCGACCCACATCAGCACGCGTGCTTGCGCGGCAAGGATGTGTATTTCCACGAACTCTCCCAGAGCGAGAACCAGGGGACTATACCCCGGCTCCCCCACCAACGCAAACCCGGGGCCAATCCAGCCGCACATGGGTCGATACCGACATCCATCCCTGTGCTTGCGCCCTGCCGCCATCGCAGGGTACACTGGCAGACCCCCAGCGCGGCGGGGGCACGCGTGGGCGGCCGGGGCTCCCGATTGGATAGCCAGTTGCGTAGCGATCTGCCATGGAGCTACACTTATGCTGACGATGACGAAGGAGCCCGCTGTGACCACGGTCACCATCAACACCCTGAAGCATGGCGCGATCGAGACGAACGACGACCAGCTGCTGACCTTCTCGACCCCGCTGCTGGGGTTCGAACGGCTCAAGCGCTTCCACATCTATCAGACCAGGCCCGGTCCGACCTACTGGATGCAGTCGGCCGAGGAGCAGCGGGTCGCCTTCTGCCTGCTGGCCCCGTTCCAGGCCGGCTTGGAGGCGCGCATCGTCATCTCGCCCGCCGATGTCGTCGATATCGGGGCTACTGGGGTCGAAGACATCGATGTCTACTCGCTGGTGGTGCTCGATCGCGATCCTGCCCAGCGTCGCACCAACCTGCGCGCGCCGATACTGGCGTGCCGCACCACCAAGCGCGCCAAGCAGGTGGTGCTCAACGATCCCCAGCTGCCGATCAGGTTCTTCCTGCGCGACATCAAGGTCATGGAAGTCTGACAGTGCTCGTCCTCACCAGGCGCATTGATGAAAGCATCGTGATCAACGGCGAAATCGTCGTCACCGTCCTCGAGGTCGGCCGCAATGGCCAGGTCCGGCTCGGCATCGAGGCGCCACGGCACTACCAGATCTATCGCCACGAGCTGCTGCTCGAGATCCAGCGCGAGAACCGCGACGCCCTCTCCAGCGCCGCGCCGCCTGCCGTCACGACCTCAGCGCCCGGACCAGCGCCGCCCGCCGGCGGTGCGGCCACCACTCTCCCAACCGCAGACGGATCATAAGCCCGGATACCTCCTGCCTACCAGGCGACCATGACCATAACCCGCGCAAACCTCTCCGACATCATCGCCCGCGTCCACACCGTGCCATCGCTGCCGGAGGTCGTCACCCAGGTCTGCCGCCTGGTCAATGACAACAACTCCGACGCCCGTCAGGTGAATGCCATCATGGTCAAGGATGCCGCCATGGCGGGCAAGATGCTGCGTCTGGTAAACAGCGTCTACTACGGCCTGAACGAACCGGTGCATGACCTCGAGCAGGCCATCGTCATCCTCGGCTTCAAGACCATCCGCTCCATCGCCCTCTCGGTGTCGGTGCTGAGCATGTTCCAGCAGCAGAGCGCAAACTTCAACATGAAGGCCTTCTGGACCCATAGCGCGGTGTCGGCTTGCCTCTGCAGGTTGATCGCCGCCAAGTCCCGCGCCTGCGATCCGGAGCTCGCCTTCACCCTCGGCCTGATCAAGGATCTCGGCAAGGTGATCCTGGTCGAGAACGCCCCCGAGGAGACCCGTGCGATCATCGCGGTGGCGCGCGAATACCGCCTGAGCTTCACCCAGGCTGCTCGCAAGGTGCTCGATACCGATGATGCCGAGATCGGCGCCTGGCTGGCGAAGAAGTGGGATCTCGAGGCGCGCCTGGTCGAAGCGATACAGAACCAGTTCAACCTGGCGAATGCTCCGGATCCGAAGCCGGTGGCGATCTGCCAGCTGAGCGAATACCTCTGCGCGCTGAAGAAGATCCGCACCTCAGGCAGCTGCGACGAGGCGGCGCTGGATCCGGGCATCTGGCCCCACCTGACGCTGGACAAGACCGCCCTGGTGGAAGTGCTCTCGGTGATCAATGACGAGGTCGAGAACGCCCGGCAGCTGCTCCTGCTCGCTGCCTGAGCGGGATGGCGCGTCGAGACCGCCCCCCTGCCCACCCACTCTGCGCTGGCCCCTGAGCGAGTCATGCGTAGAGTCGCCGTATGCTGAGCATCCGCGGGGTGACCAAGCGATTCGGCACCCTGACAGCGGTGGATGACCTCAGCCTCGAGGTCCCGGCCGGCACGGTGCACGCGTTCCTCGGCCCCAACGGTGCGGGCAAGACCACCACCATCCGCATGTGCACCGGCCTGCTCCAGCCCGATGCCGGCCGCGTGACGATCGCCGGCTTCGATGTGGTGCGCGACGGTGTCGCCGCACGCCAGGCGCTGGCCTACGTCCCTGACGAGCCTTACCTCTACGACCGCCTCACCGGGCGCGAGTTCCTCGACTTCACCGCGCGCATCTACGGCCTCGATCGCAAGACCTATGAGACGCGCCTCGGCGAGGTGCGCGAGCGCTTCTCGCTCGACTCGTTCCTCGACCACCTCTCGGACGGCTACAGCCATGGCATGCGCCAGCGGGTGGTGCTCGCCGCCGCCGTGCTGCACAAGCCGAAGGTCATGATCGTCGACGAACCCCTCGTCGGCCTCGATCCCAAGCACATCCGCATCGTGCTCAGCCTGCTGCGGGAGATCGCCGATGGCGGCGGTGCGGTGTTGATGAGCACCCATTCCCTTTCAACCGTCGAGGGCGTCTCCGATGCGGTCTCGGTCATGGACCATGGGCGCATCGTCGCCTGCGGCTCGGCTGCTGCGATCAAGGGCGATCGCGACCTCGAATCGACCTTCATGGCCCTGACCGCCGACGATGCCGATCCGCCGCCAGCGGCTGGCGAGGGCCCCAGGCGATGAGCCGCAGCGGCGTCATGCATCTGCTCATCGATGGGCATAATGTCATCCACCAGGACGCCATCCTGCGCTCGATGGCCGATGAGATCGAACGGGCGCACGGCGAGCTCGAGAGCCTGCTGGCCGAGCGCAGCCGGGTGACGATCTTCTATGACGGCGGCCCCGGCGGGGAGACCCACACCCTGCGGCGCAACGGGCTGGTGATCGACTATTCGGGCAGCAGCGAGGCGGATGACCGCATCGTGCGCTGGCTGCTGTTCAACCCCAATGTCCGCGCCCTGGTCGTCACCGATGATCGCGTGCTGACATCCCGCGTGCGCACACTCGGTGCGAGGATACTGCCCGCGCATGGCTTCCTCGATGCGTTCCGCCAGCAGGCGACGTACGCCAAGCCCGACCGCCAGCCCCTGTCGCCAGCCGAGGTCGAGGAATGGATGCGCATCTTCGGCCTGGACGATGACGCCAGCTGAGGACGCGGCCGCTAGCGGGCCGGCGGTTCGACCGCCGTCTGGGCCACGGCCGGCTGCCAGCCGCCACCCAGCGCCTTGGCCAGCACCACCAGATCCTCGGACACTGCCTTGCGTCCGAGTTGGAACTGGTCCTCGGCATCGAAGACCGCGAGCTCCTCGCGCAGGACCGCGATGAAGTTGTCAACTCCATGCTCCTGCCGGTCCCGCACCAGGGCCAAGGCGCGCCGATGGGCATCCAGGGCGCCACCCAGCGCCAGGGCGCGGTTGCGGTCGCGGCTGAAGGCCACCAGCGCATCCTCGACTTCGGAGAAGGCGGTCATGACCGTCTTCTGGTAGTTCAGCAGCGCCTGGACGCTGCGCGCATCGGCGGCGTCGACTGACGCCTTGATGCGGCTTATCCCCGCGCCGAGCAGGGGCCAGCGCACCGACGGTCCGATCGACCAGACCTGGTTGGCGGCGTTGAACAGGCCGGCGGATTTCGTGCTTTCATAGCCGAAGCTGCCGGTGAGGGAGAAGCTCGGAAAGTAGTCAGCCACCGCCACCCCGTAGCGCGCGGTCGCCGCGGCGAGCTGGCGCTCGGCCTGGGCAATGTCCGGTCGGCGCTGCAGCAGCTGCGAGGGCATGCCGGTGCTGATCTGCTCGATCGGATCGGGGAGGGACCTGGCGGTGAACAGCGGCTCGCCCGCCCCGAGGCTCTGGCCGGCTGCCATCGCCGTCAACGTCCGCGCGGAAGGAGTCGTCCCTGCAGGCTGCTCATCGAGCACCGGCACCGGCTCCGCGATCAGCAGTGCCAGGCGGTGAGCGGCCTGGACGCGGGCGATGTCGAGCAGCGGCAGGACGGTCTTGTTGGTCGCGAGCTGGGCGTCGGCCTGGGCGAGCGCCGATTCGTCGACCAGCCCGGCCTGGGTCTGGGCCGCGATCAGGTCGCGGCTCTGCTGCTGGCTGGCGAGCGACTGCTCGGCGATCACCAGGCGCTGCTGCGCGCTGCTGAGCTCCAGATAGGTGCGCACCACTTCGGCGGTGACGCTCACCAGGACATCCCGCTGCGATGCCTCGGTCGCTCCGAGGTCGTCACGCGCCGCCTCGACCGCACGCCGGGTGCCGCCGAAGAGGTCGATCTCCCAGCTGGCGTCGAAGCCGGCCTGATAGTAGCTCCCCAGGGCATTGACTGCGCCGATCGGGGTGATGACCAGCGCTCGCTCGCGCGTCACCCCGGCGTCGGCGGACAGATCGGGCAGCAGGTCGGCTTCGCTGATGCCGACCGCCGCTCGCGCCTCGCGCAGGCGGGCGGCGGCGATGCGGACGTCGAAGTTGGCGGCCAGGGCCTTAGCCACCAGGCGGTCGAGCTCGGGATCATGGTAGGAGGTCCACCAGCGCTCGAGTGCGACCCCCGCCTTTCCCTGTCCCGGCTCGACCCAGGCCGCTGGCGTCGCCGTCTCTGGCGTCTGGTAGTCGCGGCCGACGCTGGCGCAGCCGGCCAGCAGGATGGCCGTGCAGGTGAGGGCGATGTGGCGAATGTTCATGGGGAGATCCCCGCCGTCTTCATCCCCTCGCTGGTGGCGGGCGCGGCGATGAAGACTTCCATCTGCTGGCCGACATAGACGTTCGGCGAATCGTGATCGATGGCATAGATCACTTGCAGCACGCGCGTGTCGACGCGCTCCGTACTGTCGCCGGTCAGCGAGCGCTTGGGGATCACATATGGTTCGAAGCGCACGAAGTGCAGCCGGGTGTGCAGGGCGCGATTACCGCGCACATAGGCTTCGGCCTCCGCCTTGCTGCTGACGCGCCAGGCATCGTTCTCGTCGATATCGACACGCACATGCAGCACGGTGGTGTCGCCGAGGGTGACCAGGGGCGTCTCAAGCACCCCGGTGGTGGCGAACTCCCCGGGACGCACCTTCACTTGCAGCACGGTGCTGGCGCGCGGAGCGCGGATCGAATAGCGGCTGATCTCGACCCTGGTCACCTGGGCCGTGGATTCGGACTGCAGGATCGCCGCCGCCGCCTCCTCGCAGCGGGCCGCTGCGACCAGCACGGCATTGCGGCGATGCTGCAGGTCGTCGAGGCTGACCGCGCGCTGGTCGCTGACCGCCTCGAAGCGGCTGAGCTGGTCCTTGGCATCGGCGAGCACCGCCTTGGCGGTGAGGGCGCTGGCCTTGGCCACGGCGATGGCGGCCTCCTGCGCGGCCAGTTGGGCGCGCAGGCTGCGGTCATCGAGCTGGAACAGCAGGTCGTCCGCCTTGACCTCGGCGCCGACCACCGCGGGCACGGCGGTGACGATCCCGCCGATGGGGGTGCCGATGCTGATCGCCTCGCTGCTCGGCTCGACCAGGCCGGCGCCGGCGACGAAGTCGCGGAAGGTCGATAGCGCCGGCTCCTGCACCGGGGGGGTGACCGGCACCGGGCGATGGCTGCTCACCACCGTCCAGCTGGCGAAAACCACGCCGATCAGAGCCAGTGTTGGAAGTACGATGCTACGCACCATGGCTGCTCCGTTGTCTCGTCGCGCCGGGGGCGAGAGATGATGATCCGTCGAAACGCTCGATCCGGCCGTCATCCATGCGGGCGATGCGGTCGGCGAAAGGAAAGATGCGCGCATCGTGGGTGACGATCACCAGCGCGCGCTGCGGTCCGACGGCGACCGTGCGCATCAACTCCATCACCTTCATCCCGGTCTCATGATCGAGGGCGCTGGTCGGCTCGTCGCAGACGATCAGGCGCGGCTCGTGAACCAGGGCGCGGGCGATCGCCACGCGCTGCTGCTGCCCACCCGACAGCTGCGAGGGCATCGCCCCGGAGCGCCCGCCCAGTCCGACACGTTCGATCATCGCCGCGGCACGCTCAAAGGCCTGCTTCCGCCTGCTGCCGAGGATGAGCAGGGGGATGGCGACATTCTCCAGGACGCTGAGGGTGGGCAGCAGGTTGAAGGCCTGGAAGACGAACCCGATGTTGGTGCCGCGGAAGCGCGTCTTGCGCTCGACCCCCATGGCCTTGAGGTCCTCGCCGAAGACCTGGCTGTCCCCCTCGTCCTGGTCGAGAATCCCGGCGATGACCGAGATCAGCGTAGTCTTGCCGCATCCCGACGGCCCGGCGAGCATGAGCAGCTCGCCCAAGCCGACCTGGAGATCGATGCCGCTGAGGGCGGCGATGCGGTTCGCACCCGTGCCGAAGCGCTTGGTCACTCCGCGCATGTGGACGGCAGCAGGCGTCACCATGGGAACAAGCCATCCCGGCCGACCCGCAGCCGGCGCGCCGGGCGCCGGATGAGCAGGCTGCCAAGGGCAGGCGCAAGGGGCCAGCAGGTGGATGCCGCCCCCTCGACCGGCAATGGGGGTGGTGCAGAGTCCCGCAGGCCGGCTGGCGGTGCCGGCTGATCTCCGCAGCTCGGATAGGAGGATGCCGGGCTCATGCGCGGAACACCACCGCCGGTTCGAGCAGCATGACCTTGCGGATGCTGATCAGGGCTGAGAACGCGGCGATGACCAGCACCACGGTCGCAGAGAAGACCATGCGGTCGGCTGACAGCAGGAACGCCAGCTCGCTGCCCCCGACGAGGTTGCCGAACAGCGCCGCGATGCCGACCCCGAGGCCATAGCCGAGGCAGGCCACCAACAGGGCCTGGAGCAGGATCATGCGCATCAGCATGGCGTTGCCCGCACCCATCGCCTTGAGCGCGCCGAAGTGGCGCAGATTGTCATGGGTGAAATTGTAGAACATCTGGCCGGAGATCACCGCGCCGACGAGGAAGCCGAGGAACATCGAGATCTTGAAATTGATCGGGATGCCGGTGTTGAGCATGATGAAGTCGAGGGTGAGCTTCTTGAATCCCGCGGAGGTCATCGCCTTCATGCCGGTGGTCTCATGGATGCGCTCGCAGACCTGCTGGGCATCGTCTCCGCTGCGCACCTTGGCGATGACGTAGGTGAGCAGCTTGCGCTGCGGCGGTGCCCAGGTCCTGGCCCGGTCATAGGTGGTGTAGACGAACGGGTTCCACATGAAGCTGCGGTTGGTGCGGCACACCCCGACCACCACGGTGCGGTGGTCGTTGAGCTCGAGCGTGTCGCCGACGGCCAGCGGCCGGCGCGCCTCCCCCGGATGGAGCGCCGGATGGGCGAGCTTGCCGGTCATATCGCGTTCATCGACGATGATGCCGTCGGCCCGACGCAGGTCCTCCATGCGGCCCCGGACCAGCTCGGGCGGCCCGCCCATGAGGGTGGTATCATCCAGGCCGATGACGATGCAGTTCTGCGTGCTGCCATCGTCGAGGCGGGCGCGGATGAAGTTGCGGAACATCGGCATCGCCCAGGAGACCCCTGGGATGGAGCGTACCCGGTCGAGGACGGTATCCTGCATCGGCTTGATGTCATCGATGTTATCGACCATCGGATCCATCACCCAGATGTCCGCCACGCCGACGTCGCCGATCGAGGCATGGCTGCGCTCGAGCAAGCCGTCGTAGATCGCAGATTGCTGGGTGATCAGCAGCGAGGCGAAGGTCAGGCCGACGAGGATGCCGATGAACTTCGCGCGATCGCCGGTGAGCATGTTCAGGGCCACGCGGTTCATCGGTGAACGCCCGCGCGCGCCCGCCCGCGCGCCCTGGGCGGATAGACCGCGGCCAAGCCCGCGATGGTGAAGGCGGCGATGTGGCCGGTGAGCGCCTCGAGCTCGCTGACGTCCATCAGCAGGGCAGGGAACAGCCGGGTGATGACCGAGCGCGCCTGGTGGTAGAACAGGCACTGGCACACTACGCTGATCGACGCCCTGCGCATGTCGGTCTCGTCGAGGTCGCCTACCAGCTCCCTGATGATGCCCGACAGCTGCAGGAACTGGGGGCGGATCGCCTTCTCTACCAGCTCATCGAGGGCGCCTGTCGGCTCGACCATCTCCCTCGCCATCAGCTTGCCGTGCCACGCCGGACGGCCCTGATCGAGGATGCGCATCAGGAAGCCCTTGATGAACGCCCGCAGGCGGCTCTGCGGATCCTGCACCTGGGGCGAGCCGACGTTGATCGGATGCCGTACGACCGCGCATTCGTGGGCATAGCCGAAGACCGCGGTGTAAAGCCCCTGCTTGTCGTGAAAATGGTAGTTCACCGCAGCGATATTGGCCCCGGCACGCAGGCAGATGGCGCGCACGGTCGCGGCGCGGAAGCCGCGCTCGGCGAATACTTCGCCAGCCGCATCGAGGAGCCGCTGGCGCGTCGCCGTGTGTTGAAGGTTTGGTGTCGCCATGTTCAAACGTATATTTCAAACGCGGGTTTGAAAGTCAACGCGGGACGGCCCATCCTTCAGCTCTCGCCTTGGAGGGCGCGGCGGCTAGCATCGGGCATGCGGCTCCTGGTGGTTGAGGACGAAGGCAGCATCCGCTCGGCCCTGGCTCGTGGCCTCGGCCAGTATGGCCATCGCATCGAGACCGCGAGCTGCCTGAGCGAGGCCCGCGCCCTGGTCGCCAAACGCCACCCCGAGGCGCTGCTAAGCGATCTCAAGCTGCCGGACGGCAACGGCTTGGATCTCGCCGAGGAGATCGGCGTCCCCTTCATCCTCATGACCGGCTATGGCACCTTCGACGATGCTGTGCGCGCGATGCGCCTCGGTTGCCACGACTTCTTCACCAAGCCGGTGACGATCAAGGAGGTCTGCCGCGCCCTCGACCATCTCGCCGGCAGGCGCGCTGGCGGCCCGACCGTGGTCGATGCCGCGCAGGATGGGCGATTGCGTCTCACCCATCCCACCGCTAGCGGCTTCTGCTCTCAGACCCTGCAATCATGCACCGTCGCATGGGCCGATGCCGCCCAGGCCAAGGCCGCCTTCGCCCAGCTGCACGATGTGGTCCCGGCCCTTCCGCACCGCCAAGTGGCCGCTGAACTCATGCAGACGACGTCCCAAGGACGCCTGGTGGTCAACCTGCATGACGACCTGTGGTCCGCCTGGCTGGATGCGACGGTGATCTGGAGCCAGGCGGTCGATTGCCGCATGCTGCTGGAAGATCTCTGTCGGCGGTGCCTGTGGACCAAAGATGGCGCGCTGGTGGAGTATGGACATGCCTAATGCACCCAGAAAACCACCTGTCACGGCATCGTGGAGCGGCGAACTCCTTTGGCCACAAGATCTTGAAGATGGAGATGTCATCGACCTCTCTGGCGTGCAGGCACTGGGTTCCTGGGTGCTGGCCTGGTTCCGGACCCATCCGGGCAGAGCCGTGACCCGGGCATCCCCCGCCATCCGTCGCCAGCTGGTCCGCTCTGGCGTGACGGTGGTGTGGGTCGATCCAACGCCCTCCAGCCAGAGCGGCGTGCTGGCTGCCGAACGTGCCATGCTGCTGGGTGGAGAGTCCTGAGCAGGGAAGTCGCAGGAATTTAGGCCAGCCGTTTGCGTAGGAGGTGGGTCGACGAACTGCGATGTCGTAGGATACGGCAACGTTGAGGACACCGAGTTTCCATGGCTGATGAACAGAAACACCTGTCGCAAGACGACATAGATGCCCTGATCGGGGACATCGCCGGGCCTGCCCCGGTTGGTGCGAAACCCGACATCGCCTCACCATCGCTCGCCGCCTCATCGCTCATCGGCCAAGCCAAGGAGCCCGGCCACCTGCCGACCGCGATCGCCGGGACACCGCACGGGCAGGGTCAGGACGAGGCGGAGCGCTTGCTCAACAAGGGGCAGGAACCAGCGCAGCCGCATGCCGTCTTGCCCCCGGCTGCCAAGCCGCTGCACATCACCAAGAGCCTCGGTCAGGCC
>PLEW01000201.1 GCA_003136555.1 Planctomycetota bacterium
ATCTCCTGGACAGCGCCTCGCTCGCAGATGGCGCCCAGCGCTGGGCGGCGTTGGAGGCCGCCGAGAGCCATCTGCTCGCCGATCCTCCGCTCATCCCGCTGTTCCACGGCAAATGCTCGTTCCTGGTGCGTCCCGGGCTGGAGGGCCTGGCGGCCAACCCGCTCGAGATCGCCTACTTCGACGAGCTGCGTTGGCGCTGAACCGCTAGGGCGCTGGGACCGCCACCGATCTGCGGCTCGAGGCCATGGCGCGCAGGAACTTGGGGATGTCGAGGAAGCGGTCGGGGATGATGTTGACGAACAGGATCGACATCTCGTCGGTGGTCTGCTCACCGAAGGTGACGCGCTTGGGCGGTACGTTGGGATTGCGGTCGTTGTCGCTGGAGTTGTCGTAGTGGTACTCCATCTCGATGCGCGTATGGGCCGGCAGATGCAGGGGTGTCTGGTAGCGGTACTGCTCCTGCCAATTGAAGTCCCAGTCCTTGATCCAAATCAGGTGCTGGACCGAGCCGTCCGGCAAGATGGCATCGGCCTTCATCTCCCGGGCGAGCAGGTGGGCGTGCGGCGTCAGCCCGACCACGGTCGCATCGGCGGGCAGCTCGGCCTGCTGACGGATGACATAATCATGCTCGCCAGGGGCGATGTCGATGGCGTGGCTGCCGACCACGAAGGGCAGCATGATGCGCTTCGGCCGCTCCTTGGTGAGGTAGAGCCCGATCGATGAGCGGTCGCTTTCCGGCTTGCCGCTGAGGTGGTAATGGATCTGGATCACCACGTCGGTGCCCTGCCTGAGCGGCCGTGCCACGCCGTCGGGCAATGGCCGTGGGCGTGCACCAGGTGCCCAGCCGCCGAGGCCGCCGCTGGGGACGAAGCCAGGTCCGCCGAAATGCGTATAGCCAGGCCCCGGATCCTGCTCGTCCAGTTGACGGGCCCGGCCACTGGTATCGAGGTAGAAGATGGCGTGATGGACGATGCTGCGGGTGCCGGGATGGAACTCCACCGCCTTGACGTAGCTATCCTCGGGCAGTGAAGTCG
Organism: Planctomycetota bacterium; assembly: GCA_003136555.1. Taxonomy (GTDB): domain Bacteria; phylum Planctomycetota; class UBA11346; order UBA11346; family UBA11346; genus BOG-1363. The sequence goes on from PLEW01000201.1 coordinate 1,035, forward strand.
GCAGCACGAAGCAGCGGTAGACGTCGCGCCCCTCTGCCGGCAGCTGATAGGCCTCCGGCATGGTCAGGATGAGGTCGGGTGTGCCCAGCTGCCAGCCTTGCGGGAAGACCGGCAGTGGCGGCAGCGTGGCCACATCGCCCTCGGGCGCGCCACCGGCGACCCAGCGCTTGAGCAGGGCGATCTGGGGGTCGTCGAGACGCCGGGCATCGGCGAAGTCGCCGAACCCGGGCTCCGCCTTCCACGGCGGCATGCGCCGGGTGCCGGTCACCTCGGCGATCATCTTGGCCTTGCGCTTGACCTCGGCATAGGTGGTCATCGGGAAGGGGCCGATCTCCCCGGAGCGATGGCAGGAGGTGCAGTTGGCGAAGATGATCGGTGCGATGTCGCGGCAGAAGGTCGGGACCTCGTCACCCACCGGAGGCGCCACATCCTCCTGCGCCCAGCCCCAGCCGACCGCGAGGCCGAGCAGCATAGCCAGGCTCGCCGAGCTGCGCACCCGGCCAGCGCTCATCGGACTACCCGGTCGTCGAGGTCGATGACGCAGCCGATCGCCTTGGCGACCGGCTGATGGATGGGCATGCCGGCCAGGACCGCATCAAGGGCGTCGCACAGGTCGTGGCTGCTGGCCTGGGCCCGCGCGTGCCCCAGGGCTGCCCAGGTATTGTCGATGCGGCCGCGATACAGCACCGCCTGATCAGCGCCCACGATCACCGCCTCGGGGGTCACCTGGGGGCCGAGCTGCCGCGCCAGCTCATGGGTGGCATCGAGGACCAGGGGGCTGCGGGGAATGGCGCTGGCGGCCCAGGCGCGTGCCTGGTCGACGGTCATGGCGGAATCCTCCAGCACCACGTAGAGCGCGACCCCGCGTGCGGCATAGTGGTCGGCGATGCGCTGGACTTCCGGCATGTAGCTCAAGCTGATCGGGCAGTCGTGGCAGGCGAACAGCAGTACCTTCAGGGTGGGGGCGGCATCCGTGCGCGGGACCGGACCGGCGATGACCGCCAGCTCCAGCGCCGGCATGCCGGTCGCTGAGCCAACCAGCAGGATGGCGGCGAGCGCCAGCCAACAGGCGGCCGAGCGGGCGCGGGCGGGCTGATGAGCGGATGCGGGGTGCATATGCAGGAGGATACCAGCACGGCGGGCCGGGATTACCGGCGATTCCTCCACCAGGGGCTGCGGCAGGGCGGCCCGATAAGCCATTTCACCAGGGGCGATGAAGCCATCCATCTGCCGCCCAGGGCGAGCAGAGGGTCGACTGCGGGACTGAAGCGCCCTCTAGACGGCCGCGGCTTCAGCCAGAATGGTCACCGTCACGCGGTTGCCAGACTGGTTGACCGAGGCGATCACGTCGAGATTCGCTCCCAGCTTCGCGCGCAGCGTCTCCGCTAGCGCACGCGCTGCAACCGGGTCGGGCTCTCCACTTGCGTCGTAGAGCTCGAAACGGTCGCATCCACCGCAGGAGTTGAGATAGCCGACCAGGGCTTCGAGCTCCGGAGAAACGGTCATCGGTAACCTCCTGTATTCACTAAAGGATACTATGGACATGATGAGGTGTTGGGGCAAGTGCGTCAAGATTGGACAACTTCACGAGTGTCCCCCACACCTGGAGCGCAGACAGCAGTCGGGGATGGTGCCGACAGCAGCGCCCGGTGGGGCGGTAGCGACGGCTCCCCCAGGTTACCCCCCTCACCCGCAGCGTAGGACGCCATACCATGGCGGGATCATGGAGGCAGATCCCGCCGGCCCTAGCACCCGATCGGTAACGCCAAACACCGGGCTCGCTGCTGCGTAGCCCTCACGATAGTCCCATGCACCACCTGTCCTCAATCCTCCCCGGTGTCAGCTGGCAGGCACCGGCGTTGCCATCCCCGCCGCGGGCGCTTGCGCTCGGACAGTGGCGCGCCGGGGCGCCCCGCAGGGCCAGCAGCGGCTGCGCTGGGCAGCCACGGCATCAATACCGGTTGCCGGGAGCGGTGCCATGCGGCAGGCTTCCCAGCATGGACGCGCCCCAGACGCCACCGGAACGCGACATGACCACCCTGGCCCAGGCTCTGCCGCAGGACGATGCTGCGCGCGTCCCGGCGGAGGCTGACGCCAATCGCGCCGCCGCGCAGCTGGCACGCTACTCCGCCGGCGACCGCACCGCCTTCGATGAGCTGGTCGCCGAGCACCAGCAGGCGGCCTACACCTCCGCCTGGCGCGTGCTCGGCGATGGCGAAGCCGCGCATGATGTGGTCCAGGAGGCCTTCGTACGCATCCTGCGCCATTACGAGCGCTACGATGCCAGCCGCTCCTTCCGTTCCTGGCTGCTGTCGATCGTGCGCAACCTGGCCATCGACAGCCTGCGCCGCCGCCGGCGCTTCGACCATCCCGACACCCTCGACCAGCTCACCTCCCCGACCGCCCCGGCGACCATGGAGGAGCACGAGCTGCGCGAACGGGTGGCCCAGGTGCTCACCGATCTGCCGGAGAAGTACCGCTCCATCATCGTCATGCGCGAGATGGAAGGTACCCCGGCGGAGGACATCGCCAAGGCTATCGGGGTCGACTACAGCACCACCCGCTGGCGGCTGCACCAGGCACGCCTGCTGTTCCGGCAAGCCTGGATCTCCCGATTCGGGAAGGAGTCGTGACCATGACTACCGATGCCCCCAAGCCGTTGGATCTGCATCATGCCGCTGGCGAAGAGGCAGCAGGCGAACTCGACCAGGCCGAGCAGGCCGCGTTCACCCGCATCGCCGCCGACAACCCCGAGGTCGCACGCGATTGCGCCTTCTGGCGCTGCCTGCATGCCCGTCTCAGCCCGCGTGAACCCGATCCCGCCTGGGCCCCCGGCCGTTCATTCGCAGCCGGCATCAGGCAGCGCCTGGAGCACGAGGATGATGAGCGGCGTCGGCCGCGCGCCGTGGTCATCCCGCTGCCGCGCTGGATCGCGGCCGGATTGGCCGCCGGCTTCGGCGTGCTGATCGGCTATGCAGCATTTGCCCATGCCCCGTCGACCAGCGCCAGCGATGTCGCCAGCAGCGATGCCATCCCCCTGTCCGAGGTGATCGGCTATCAGGACGATGGCGGGACGGTGGTGACGCCCGAGGCACAGCATGTGCGATGGGCCTCCTATATGCCGCGGACCCACCTCAGCGAGATCGAGACCACCCTGGCTCACGCGACTACTCCGGCCTCCACCCTGATGAAGCCGTGGCTGGGGGTCTGGACCAAGCCGATCGTCCTGGAGACCCACGGGGTCAAGGACGGCCACGGCCACCTGGTGCTGCGCATCGCCAACGGCAGCCCGGCCTATCTCGCCGGCATCCGGCCAGGCGACGTCCTGCTGACCATCGACAACTGCCCGGTGGTGACGCCGCACTGCATCGCCGACCACTTGGTGAAGGCCAAGCCAGGCGACGAGGTGCTGGTGAAGTACTGGTCGGCCGAGACCGCCTCGCTCTCCGAGGTCTCGATCACCCTGGGCTGCCTGTGCGAATGATCGCCGGCCGGCGCTGACGGCAACGCGGCGTTCCCTGGGGGACCGCCGCGTTGCTGGCTATTCCAGCAGACTGGGCCTAGAGGATCTTGTCGATGATGCCATAGGCCTTGGCCTCTTCGGCATCCAGCCAATAGTCGCGATCGCAATCATCCACCACCTTGGCGTATTCCTGGCCGGTATTCTCCGACAGCACCCGCAGCAGCATCTCCTTCATCTTCAGGATGCGCTTGGCGCTGATCTCGATGTCGGTGGCCTGGCCGCGGGCGCCCCCGAGCGGCTGGTGCAGCAGCACCTCGCCATGAGGCAGGATGGCGCGCTCGCCCTTGGTGCAGCCGNNGCCATGCCATCGACGATCGAGCCGCCGGGGCTGTTGATGTAGAGCGTGATCGGCTTCTTGGCCTCATCGAGCTGCAGCGCGAGCAGCTGCTGGACGACCGAATTGGCGACGCTGTTGTCGATCGCCTGGCCGAGGAAGACGATGCGATCGATGAACAACCGGGTGGGCAGGTCGACCTGCCTGCTGTCCTTGCCCCGGGCGACCAATACCCGTGGTGCATGGGAGTGGGAGGTCTGGTCGTCATCGTCGTCGTTGGTGGTGCGCATGGCGGGATGCTAGGGGGCTTGGGTTGCTCGTAAAGCAGGCGCACTCAGGGTCGAGACAGGCGATCCCCGGCGGCCTGCTGCCGCAGCACCCCTAGTCGTCGCGCCGATCGCTCAGCGAGCTGACGAAGTAGATGAGGTAGAGGATCGAGGTCATCGCCGCCGCTACATAGGTCAGGCCCGCCGCCATCAGCACGCCGCGGACAGCGTTGTCCTCCTCGCCCGGACGGGTGATGCCGAGGGCGATCAGGCGTTCCTTGGCGCGAGCGGAGGCATTGAACTCGACCGGCACGGTGACCAGGGTGAAGCAGGTCGCGGCAGCGAACAGCACCACGCCGGCGATCGCCAGGGTATGGCCGAAGCCATGACCATGGGCAGCGCCCAGCGCCATGCCGATGCCGATGATGATCGGACCGAGCGACTGCCCGATGTTGGCGGGCGGGACCAGCAGGCTGCGCAACCACATCGGGCCGTAATTGCGCGCATGCTGGATGGCGTGACCGACCTCGTGCGCGGCCACGCCCGCCGAGGCGGCGGTGGTGCCATTGTAGACGTCCGGACTGAGCGCCAGGGTCTTGGTGATGGGATTGTAGTGGTCGGAGAGGAAGCCCTGGTGCTCGACGATGGAGACATCGCGGATGTCGGCATCGCGCAGCACGCGCTCGGCGACCTCGCGGCCGGTCAGGCCGCTGGCGATGGCGATCTTCTGGCCGCGCGAGAACTGCAGGCGCACCATCAAGGCGGCGCCGCCGGACAGCAGCATGCCGAGCAGGGCGATGCCCCAATACACCGGATCGAAGCCGTAGAGACCGTACATAATGCTCTTCTCCCGCAGGTGACAGGATGGATAAAGCAACAATGATACCAAGCGGAAACGCGCCAAAACGAACCACCACCCCGAGCTGCGCGCATCCTACGAGCCAGAGACGTCTGCCCCCCCTGCCAGACTGCGGCGAAAACGACCAAGGTCCAACAGCGGGAGCGCTCCTGGACTCTCGTCCAGGCCTGGCGTCCGTAGGATTGCCAGGGTGCTGCACGGATATACGCTCGCAGCCCTCTATTCCAGCGCCTGGCGATCATCCGGTGGGCGACCTGGTCCTGTACGCGAAGGACTGCCCATGCTGCGGATCTGCCTGCCCCTGGCCCTGGCCCTCTCCCTGTCGCTGGCCGGCCTGATCAGCGCTGGCGATTCCCCCGCAGCGCCGGCGCCGGCACCGGCCGCTGGCGGCGGTCCCTCCAGCGCCGCGGCCCCGGGTCCGGAGGCGACCCTGAAGACCTGGGTCAAGGCCGTGCGCACCAACGATCTGGCGGCGCTCTACCATGCTCTGCCCGCGATCCAGCGCGCCGCCCTGGAGCGCACCTGGACCATGCAGTGCCTGACCCCGGATGCCGATGCCGATCTTCAGGTCACCACCACCCTGGCGCTGCTGCTCTCTCCCAGCGGAACCGATCTGCTGGTCGCGCGCGCAAGCCCGCAACTGCTGGCGATCAATCCGCAGGATCTCGTCATCGGCCTGCAGCAGGTCGGAGGCTTCCTCGCCCTAGCGGGCAGCCAGCCCAAACCAGCCGCCGGCGCCCCGGCGATCGACTACCAGGCGGCTCAGGCCTTCCTCGCCGACATCGGCGCCTGGATCCCCACCGCCGGCCTCACCGACCAGGGCAAGCTGCGCAGCGCCATCGGCCATCTGATCCTGGCGGCCAAGGCGCTGGGGGTCAAGAACGCCACCGAGATCCGGGCGCTCAAGATCGAGGATCTCGTCCGTCGCCTGGGAATGACGCTCGATGACCTCAAGGCCGCCGTGATGGTCTACGGCCTCGACGTCAACGCCCTGCTCGATTCGGTGGCCATCTCGGTGCTCGATGCAGCCGGCGAGCAGCGCAACGTCACCATCGCCTACACCGCCTTCGGCCATAGCCATGTCATCCCGGTGAAGATGGTGCACAAGAACGAGGCCTGGGTGCTGGCAGAGGGCAAGGACAGCCCATTCGCGCCCTTCAGCCAGCTTCTGCTGCTGGGCATGACGATGAGCGATGCCCTTGCCCCGGCGCCCGCTCCACGTGCCGCCCCGGCTGCAGGCGGCGGTGGCCAGCCGCCGCTCTAGGCACAGCGCCGCGCGCGGCCTCAGCCCAGGCAGGCGGGCAGGCGGTGGCCGCGCAGGTAGTCGGCCGCACCCATCTCCCGCTTGCCCGCCGGCTGCAGGCGCAGGATGGCGCAGGCGCCCCCGAGGCAGCCGACCAGGAGTTCGGATGACTCAAGCGCCAGCATACCGGGCTGCAGGTCGGCCACGGCGCTGCGCGGGCTGACCTCCAGCACGCGCAGCCGGTCCGATCCGGCCAGGGCCCAGCAGCCCGGGGTCGGGCTGTAGGCGCGCACCCAGCGTTCCAGCTCGACCGGCGTGCAGGTGAAGCGCAGATGGCCATCCTCGGCAGTGAGCTTGCGGCAGAGCGTCACCCGGCTCTCGTCCTGCGGCTGGGCGGTGGCATGCGGCCAGCGGTCGAGGAAGGCGCCGAGCGCTTCGGCGGCGAGCAGGGCGAGCCGATCGTGCAGCTCAGGCAGGGTGGTGCGGGGGCCCACGGGCAGTGCCAGGGTGCTGTAGATCGGTCCGGCATCCAGACCGCGCACCATGCGCATCACGGTGATGCCGGTCTCGGCGTCCCCGGCTCGCAGCGCGGCCTGCATCGGGCTGGCGCCACGCCAGCGCGGCAGCAGCGAAGCGTGCAGGTTGATGCAGCCATGCGCGGGGGCATCGAGCACCTCCTGGCGCAAGAGCTCGCCATAGGCCATGACGACGAACAGGTCGGCACCGGCCAGCCGCGCATCCTGGGCAGAGCCGCGCAGCGTCTCCGGCTGCCATATCGGCAAGCCGAGGGAGGTGGCGGCGCGCTTGATCGGCGGCGCCTGCAGCTGCTGCCCGCGGCCGGCAGGCCGGTCCGGCTGGGTCACCACCAAGCGTACCTGGGTGCGCTCGGCGAGCAGCTGCAGTGCTGGCACGCTGATCTCCGGAGTGCCCATGAACACCGTCTGGAGGCGCTGCATGGCCACCATCACCGTCCGGCATCCGGCAGGGATGCCGGACGGCCGTCCGGCCGGCGGGGTAGAGCGCAGCGGCTCATCCCTCCTCCTCCGGCTCCTGCTCGCCAGCCGCCTGGGGCTCCTGCTCTCCCTGGTGCACGTCAGTACCGGAGAGAAACTCGGCCAACAGCACGGTGATGTAGGAGTCGATGGGCAATTCGACATTCAGCCGCAGATGGGGGCCGTCGGGGTCGATGCTGGCCTTGCCCGGCTGCACGCGGATGGCGCGCCGATCGCCATGCAGGCGCTCCAGGCGCGTGGCATCCAGGTTGGCCGCATGCAGGGTCGCCTCTTCGCGCGCCCAGGCGTCGCCTTCGGCCGGCACCATGCCGGCGCCGAACAGCGGACCGAGCGCCACCGCCTCCCAGCTGGCGAAGCGCTTCTCCACGTGCGCCGGGTCATCGACCACGCTGATGTCCTGGCGGCTGCCACGGATCACCTCGCCGGGCAGGCATGCACCCAGCAGGCCATCCGCGAGCCGGGTGGCCACATAGCCGTTGAACAGCCATTCCTGGCCGGCGCGCAGGCAGCGCGAGGCATCGACGCCGGAGGCGGTGACCGCCGCCGGCAGGCGTTTGCCCTCCAGCAGCATGCGCCCCCATTTCGCGAACACCCCCGCCGCGCCGAAGCGCTCGCTGGCGTAGTAGTTGGGGCAGCCGGCCAGGCGCAGACGGTCGAGCAGGCGGCGGGCGACCAGGTACCCGTCATCGCCGGCGGAGCGCCTGAGCACCACCTGCCAACGCAGGCGCTCGACCAGCGCCGGGGTCACCGGCTTGTGCGATGCGGTGAGCTCGAGCACCTGCATCTTCCCCTGCGCACCGGCGCGCCGCAGCGGGCCCGGGTGCTCGACGGCATCAGCTGGCACGCTGAACCACTGGATGCAGCGGCCGGAGCGGTCACGGTTGCCGGCGCAGCTGACCAGGTCGACATCGATCTGCACCGAACGGGCGATGGCGGCGCGCACCTGCTGGGTGCCGAGATTGGTCTTGGCCACCTTCAGCCACAGGTGGTCGCCGGTGCGGGCTGGCGATTTCAGCAGGATCTCCTCGCAGCTGCGGTCCTGGGGAGCGCAGGTCCCGATCAGGTGCGGAAGGTCATGGGTGGCGCGCGGCAGCATCGGCGCGTGAGCTTGGGTGGGTGTGCGCCGCCCACAAGCACCCTTCGACAGCGGCACCGTCATACGGCACTTGGCGCAGCCTCCAGCGTGGGGTATCCTGGAGGTGGATGAGCGTCGACCAGCACCTCGGAAAGATCTACGGCAACGTCAAGCTGACAGCCCGTCTCGGCCAGGGGGCGATGGGGGCGGTGTACCGCGGCGTGCATCTGCACTTCTCCCGCGATGTCGCGGTCAAGGTGCTGCTCTCCGGCGACGGCAAGGGCCATTCGCGCGAGCGCTTCGTGCGCGAGGGCCAGGCGGCGGCGAAGATCAAGCATGAGAACGTGGTGCAGATCCTCGATGCGGGCGACGCCCAGGGCGTGATCTACCTGGTGATGGAGCTGGTCGAGGGCTTCAGCCTCGGCAAGATCCTCGACGATGCCGGCCGCCTGCCGCCGGAGGCGGTCACGCGCCTGGGAGTGGGCATCAGCCAGGGCCTCGCCGCCATCCATGCCAAGGGCATCATCCATCGCGACATCAAGCCCGACAACATCCTGGTCGGCCATGACCGCACCCCCAAGATCACCGATCTCGGCCTCGCCAAGCAGACCGACGATCCTGAGATCAACCGCCTGACCGCCACCGGCATGGTGGTGGGCACGCCGCTCTATGTCGCACCCGAGAACATCAGCGATCCCAAGTCGGCGACCAGCGCGGCCGACATCTACAGTCTGGGGGCGACGCTGTACCACCTGCTCACTGGCCGCCCCCCCTTCGTGGAGAAGACCCCCTATGAGGTGATGCGGGCTCACCTCGAGAGCCGGGTCCAGCCGATCCGCGAACTGGCCCCCGGGGTGCCGGCCGGGCTGGCCCAGCTGGTCGAACGCTGCCTGCACAAGACGCCGGAGAAGCGTCCCACCGCAAAGGAGCTCGCCGACAGCTTGAGCCAGGGGGCGCGCCTGAAGGCCAGCCCGCTGGGCGGCATGGCGCTGATGATCGCCCTGACGGTGGTCTCGGTGTGCGCCGTGGCCGCCATCGGCTGGTTCGCCCTGAGCGCCGAGCGCCGCCACCACGATGCCCCGCCCGACGAGGCCCGCCTGGTGCTGCGCGTGGACCATCCCGATACCCGGGTGCTGATCGATCAGGCCCAGACCCCTGCCGCGGTGGGCGCGCCGCTCGCGCTTTCAGCAGGCGAGCACCATCTCGAGGTCCAGAGCAGCGCACCCGGTGCGCTGTGGATGTGGGAGGGCGATGTCGTGCTCGCGCCCGGCCAGCGGCTGGAACTGCCGGTGACGCTCGCGACCGTCGGCGTGCCGATGCAGCTGATCCCGGTCCCGGGCGAGGGCATGCTGTTCTGCGATGGCACAGCGTTCGGCCTGGACCGCACCTACCCGGTCACCAAGGCGGGCACCTACGACCTGGCGCGCTGGGACGGCAAGGCTTGGCAGTCCGAGCGCGTTCGCCTCGATGTCCACGGCCAGCTGGCGATCGAGCCGGCGACCGTGCTCGCCCACCCGGCCGGGGATGCCTTCTGGCGGCACGCCGACGACAGCGGCATGGCCCTCGAAACCCACCATGTGGTCTCATGGTGGGAGGCGGAGCAGGCACGCGACCGCGGCAACCTGCCTCCCCCCAGCGATTGGCTGATCCAGGGGCAGCGGCGCGAGCAGCCCGCCCTCTCTCTGACGCCGGCGATGATCAGCGCGGTGCACGAGCTGTCGGGCGGCCGCCTGCCCGATCGCGAGGCCGCCCGCCGCCTCTCAACCGCCTACCAGAGTTCGGTCTGGTGCGAGACCCAGGGCCGGCTCGATTTCGTCGGTGGGGGCGGCCCGCGCAGCTCCCTGCTCATCCTCATCCCGAGTGAACCGGAGCGCCACCACTAGGCGCATTTTCCCGTTCTCCTCCCTGGCCGGCTGCTAGGATGGACAGCGCTCCCCACCCCCCTCCAGGTCCCGGATATGCGTCCCACCATACCGCTTTGCATGATCCTGGCCGCCGGCCCGCTGATCGGCGCCGACCTCATCGTGCTCGACAATGGGCAGCGCATCGCCGGGGTGCTCGACCAGAAGGTCGAGCGCCTGCCCGGCCAGGTCGCGATCAACACCGGCAACGGCTTCATCCGCATCGCCAAGGAGCAGGTCAAGAGCGAAGACCTCGGCTACGCCACCAAGCGCGCCCGCCTCAAGGAGGACGACCTGGCGGCGGTGGTCGAGCTCGCCCACTGGTGCCGGGTCAAGGGCATGAATCCCGAGACCCTCGATCTGCTCAAGATCGCGGTCGCCCTGCCGGGCGTCGAGCTGCCTGAACGCGCCTTGCATGCACGTCTGGTCGACGAGCTGAAGGGTCCCGACGAGGCCTTCGACCTCTACCTCGCCTACCGCTCCGATGGCGGGAAGGATCCCGCGACCATCGCCCGGCTCGAGACCCTCGAGAAGGCCAAGGCGGTCGCGGATGCCGGGCCGAACCCGGCTGCGCAGAACGTCCCGGGATTGGCCCCGTCCGCCGGCGCGCCGGTTGCCGGCCCGGTGGTCAGCTCCAAGGTCGCCGGTCTCAGGCCGCTGCCCAACCTCGGCGACGGCCTGGAGACAAGGGGCTGGGTGCCCGAAGCGCTCCAGTACTCCAATCCGGTCGAAGCCAAGGTCATCGACCTGACGACCGCCGACGGCGCCAGCAGGGCCCTGGAGATCACCTTTAAGGCCGGCAAGCTGGACAAGGCTGCGGTACGTCGCAACGTCAACAACCTCAAGCTCGGTGTCAGCGACAACTCGGTACTGACCTTCTGGGCGCAGAATCCGGGTGACAAGCCGATCAACCTGTCGATCGCGATCAAGACCGGCGACAAGTGGGATTTCCACGAATCGCCGCTGATGCGCGTCAAGCCCGGCGACTTCCAGCAGCTGAAGTTCGACCTCAAGGCGAGCAATTTCAAGAGCGTCGAGACCAGCTGGGCCAATACCGGCAAGGTGGCCAATCTGGACGACATCAAGGAGCTGCAGCTGCTGATCTACAACAAGACCGACGGCAGCCTGATCATCACCAACATGGGGTTCCCGCCGAAGCAGGATATGTGATGCCCTGAGCGCCCCCTGAGGGCGCTTGGCGGCATCCACTCCCGCTCCTGCCCGCGCACGCCCCGGCGCCAATCGCCGGCGGGCCCCTCACCGCTGATTCAGTCCCAGCTCCGGCGGGACCACCTGGGGCGGCAGGGCGACGGTCGGCCAGGCATCGCAGACCAGGTAGCTGCGGTCGCCCAGGCGGGCGAGGGCATGGTGCCTGGCCGGATCGGGCAAACCGCCGGCATCGGCGACGGCATCGGCGATATGGGCGTAGACCACCTCCAGCAGGCACAGGCTGCTGGGCGGATCGCCGACCGGAATCTCCTGCACCAGGCGGCATTCCAGCGCCACCGCCACGTCTGCGAGCCGCGGTGGGGTCACCCGGCTGGAGGGCACCAGGGCGAGGGCGAGGACGGCGGCCTCGCTGACGTCCCTGCCGTAGTCGCCCCCGCTCTGATGCACCTGGTGCACCGCCGACGGCGGGGCGAGGTGGATGACCGCCTCGCGGTTGAGCCGCAGGTTGGCGAGGGTATCCTTGCAGGGCTGGCGATAGGCGATCGAGACCATCACCGTCGGCGGCGTCGCGGTGACGCCGTTGAAGAAGCTGAAGGGCGCCAGGTTCACCACCCCGGCGGCCGAACGGCTGGTCACCCAGGCGATCGGCCGGGGGACGACGGTGTTGATCAGCAGGCGGTAGCGGTCGCGCGCCGAGAGCAGTGCCGGGTCGAGGCTGGGCATCGCCGGCTCAAGGTGCCGTCGTACGCTGGAGCGGCTTGCCGACGCGCAGGATGTAGACCTGGAGGTAGCGCAGATCCTTGTTGGTCGGGCTGGGGTCCTCGGCGAGCAGGCGCAGCCCGTCAGCGTTCCAGGACAGATGCTCGCCATGCTCCAGCAGTTCGCGCCGATCGCGCCCATCCTCGCTGCACAGCACCCCCGCCCCGGTGACATTGTCGGTGGCGATGAAGAGCGGCTGGGTGGGATGGGCCGCCGGGCTGTGGACATGCGCGGCGACCAGGATCGGATGGCCGGCCGGGCCGCTGATGTACCAGACATCGCTGCCGGCCTTCCACCACGGCTGGCCGGCCAACGGCTCGTGATGCAGCACCGTGACCAGGAGGCCGCCGTCGGCGGTCCAAGCTGCCTCGACCGCGTTGGCGACCTCGGTGGTCAGGCCCGGATACCAGCGGATAAGCAGCTTGCCCAGCTTGGCGTCGGTGCCGGACCAGTAGTCGGGATCGAAGATCGGATGATCGGTCCAGCTGATGCCGGTGCCGCGGCGCTGGGGCTCGGGATTGAAGCCGGGCCCGAATTCGCTGAGCTTGCCGAAGGGATCGATGATCACGATGCGATCCTCGAACTGCGCCACCAGGTTCTTCTGCCACACCTTGGGTCGGCTGCCGGTATTGGTGAGGTTCTGCGACGACATCGCATAATCCTTGCCGGTGCTGGTCTCCTGCAGGGACACCACTGTCAGGCCTTCGCTGTTGGGCACCAGTCGCCCGTCATCGGTATGGATGACGTTCTGGTGGGGCCCGAAAGCGAACTGCAAGCGGCTGATCCACACCGGATGGGAGGTATCGCGCTTGTCCTTGGCGGCGAAGTACTGCTGCTTGCCATGCCCCTCGTCCAGCAGCACGAAGCCGCCAACCGAGCGCGCCAGCACCTGGTTGCTCTCCGGATTCCACCTCGCCTGGGGATCGGACACCGTGGTCTCCCAGCCATAGGTGCGCAGGATCTGCACATCATCGACATCCATCGCCACCGGCTCCGGCACGCGGCTTGGGCCGCACCCCGCCAGCACCACCGCGACCGCCGACCAGAGGACCAGAGAGGCATTGCGCATGCCGGGAGTGTGGCAGCGAGATCATCGGGACAAGCGCCCGGCGCATCGCTGGCGCGCTGGCGACGCACCCGCTGAATCCACCCTCGCCGCGTCCCCTGGCCGCCTCAGCGGCTCGCGGCCAGCAGCGCCACCTGCTCGGCCAGGCGCGCCACCCTGACCTGGACGGCGTCCAGATCCCAGCCGATGCCGACATCGTCGATGCCCGCCTGCACGATGTCGCAGGCGGCAGCCAGCCTACTGACGGCCGGGCCCGCCATGGCGGTCCTCAGCCGTGGACGCAGCTCCTGCAGGCGCTCGCGCAGGCGCTGCCGGGTGGCCATCGCAGCTTCCAGCGCCGCGACCACCTCGCTGATGCCCTGGCGCAGGCGCGGCTGCTCGGCGCCGTCGTGGCCGGGGCTGCGGCCGCCGAGCGCCAGCAGGCATTCCTCGCGCACCGCGCCGAGCTGGCGCACGCGCCTGGCCAGCCCGAGCGCGTGCAGCAGGCGCGGATCATGCTGGCCGATCGCCTCCTGCCACAGCTCGATGAGCTCATCGGCGCGGCCCAGCCTACGCACCGCCTCCTGCGGCCGGCTGAGGGCGCTGGAGATGGCGTGCATGATGCCCTCCAGGTAGGCGCCCAGGCGGCGGAGCCCGCCCCAGCCCAGGCGGCCCAGCCAGCCCGGCCCGGCGAGCAGCTCCAGATGCCTCCCGGCGAGCCGCAGGATGGCGGCCTGGGCCGGCGACTTCGCCCCCTGCCGGAGGCGCTCCTTGAGCTGCTCCATCGCCGACGAGGCGGTGGCCACCAGCTCATCGAATCCCGCCCCGGCCTGTGCGAGTGCGCGCTCGGCGTCTGCCCGCAGCGCGGCGAACGCCGCCTCATCGCGCACCACCCGGCGCGGCACCTCCAGCAGCACCGCGAGCGCGAGGCCGCGGCGCAGCGCCCCGAGACGCATGCCCAGGCTGCGTTCGCAGCGCTCCTGGAGCGCACGCGCTGCCGGTGCGAGGGCGATCACGTCGAGCTGCGCCGACGCTGCCGCCTCGAGCAGCGCATCGAGGCCGTCCTCGTGGATGATCGCCGCCGCTGCGCCGCCGGCATGCACGCTCCGCCGTGCGGCGACCGCGCCATGCTCGTCGCGGGTGCGTTCGAGCACCACCTGGGCCGTGACCCCATGCAGCTCGACCTCCAGCGGACAGGGTCCCGGCCAGATCGCTGCGGGAGCGGTCTGCCAGGCGGTGCGCAGTGCGAGCAGGCGGTCGCCGGCGCCGATCCCCTGCTCGGCGAAGGCCGCGCCATCGCGGCCTTCATAGAGCAGCGCGCCGGCGGCGGTGGTGATGTGCAGACGCAGGCGCAGGTGCGCCGGCAGGCTGGCTGGATCGAAGCGGACGCTCAGGCCATGGGTGGCGTGCACCGCCTGCGCCAGCGAGCGCGACACCGGCATGCGATTGCCGGCGGCTCGCAGTGCGTCACCGAGCTGCCGGGCGCTGCCGGCCAGCGGGATCAGGCGGCGACGCGCCTCCTTGGGCAGCTGCTCCAGGTACGCCAGCACCAGCTCGTCGAGCTGGCCGGGGATCAGGCCGTCGAGGCGGCCCGGGTCCAATGCCGGGAGCTGCTCGTCGCCCACCAGCAGGGTGACGCCGTCGTCCGGCTCGCCGGGGGCGAAGCGGTAGCGCAGCGCGAAGGTGCATCCGCCCATCGTGACCTGGTCGGGGAAATCGCTGAGCGCGCGCTCGGCCAGGCCAGCGGGCACCAGCTCGCCGATGGTCAGGCGCAGGCGTTCGCGGTTCTCCCCGGAGCAGTGGCGCAGCAGAGCGTCGCTGGAGGCGATCGCAGGCGGAGACGGGCCATCGAGGCCGAGGCGCAGGCGGTAGAAGGATTCGAGCTGGGCATCGTCGCAGGTGAGCGCCGGGTCGCGCAGGCGAGCGCGCAGGCTTACGGCCAGCTCGATGACGCGGCGGTTGGCCTCCAGCCAGGGCACCGAGCCGTCCAGGGCCCCTCCCACCAGCGCCTGGCTGACGAAGATGGCGCTGGCCGCCTGCGCATCGATGCGCTCATAGGGTACCAGGCGGCCATCGCGCACCGGCAGGCCCTTCCAGGTCACGGTCTCGAGGCACACCACCTGACGACGACCGGCGTGATAGTGGGGATCGCGGTGCTTGCGCTTGACCCGGTCCCCGGCCAGCGACACCACCCACTCCGGATCGATGGGCGCGCACATGCGGGCGAACAAGCGGCTGGTCTCGACGATCTCGCAGGCGACCAGCCAGCTGGCCGCGGGCGGGGCGCGCTTGCCATCATCCTGCTTGCCTGAGCGCAGGGCGCTGCCGGGATGCACCACCAGCTTGCGATCGCCCGAGCCGCGGTACACCCGCTCCTTGCGGTCGTACATCAGCACATTGCCGAGCATGCCGCTGAGCACCGCGCGATGGACGGCATCGAGGGGCCACTGCTCGGACGGGTGGCCGCTGGCGGGCAAGGGCGCCGACGCCGCACGCTCGCGCAGCGCCTGCCACAGCTGATGGCGCACATCCGACCACTCGCGCATGCGGCGCAGGCTCATCATCGCATGGTCGCAGAAGCGGGACTTGGCGGAGCGGGATGCGGCCTGGTGGTAGCGGTCCCAGATCCTCAGCACGGTCGCCAGATCGCCCGCCTCGTGCGCCAGCGCCCGGTGCACGGCATCGGCCTTCGCTTCCTGGCCCAGCGGCCGCACGCGCGGGTCCTGCACCGAGAGGAAGGCAGCGATGGTGCAGGCCTCATGCACCACCCCCAGATCCAAGCCGGCCAGCAGGATGCGCCCGACCTGGGGGTCGGCCGGGATGGCGCTCAGGTGGCGGCCGAGCGCGGTGAGCTGCACGCCAGCGGCGGGACGGCCGTGGGCTGTGGGTGGGCGGTGCGCGCCTACCATCTCCGGGGCCGCCTCAGGTCGCTCCAGCGCCCCCAGCTCGTCGAGGATCTGGCGCGCCTGCTGCCAGGCATGCGACGACGGGGCATCAAGCCAGGCGAACTGCTCGGGCTCCCCCAGCGCCATGCCCAGGCAGCGCAGCGCCACCCCGGCGAGATTGGAGCGCATGATCTCGGGCGGGGTGAAGGGCGGGCGGGCGGCGAAATCCTCGGCGGAGTACAGCCGGATGCACACCCCCGCCGCCACCCTCCCTGCCCGGCCGGCACGCTGGATGCAGCTCGCCTGCGCCACTGCCTCAACCGGCAGCCGCTCGGTGCGCGTCCCGGCTTGGTAGCGCTTGACCCGCGCCAACCCGGTATCGACGACGTAGCGGATGCCGGGGATGGTGAGGGAGGTCTCGGCGATGTTGCTGGCGAGCACCACCTTGCGTAGCCGGCTTGTGGCGAACACCCGCTGCTGCTCGCCCGCGCTCAGTCGGCCGAACAGCGGCACCATGGTCGCACCGGCAAGCTCCGCGAGCTGCCTGCGGGCTTCGAGGATGTCGCGCTCGGTGGGAAGGAAGCACAGCACATCGCCCTGCTGGGGAGCCGCATGCAGCTCGCGGATCGCGCGCAGGGCGGCGTCCAGATAGCCGACATCGTCATCCGCCGGAGGCTGGTAGATGATCTCCACCGGATGCGTCCGCCCGCTCACCGCGATGATCGGCGCCGGCCCGGAGCCGCTGCCCATATGCGCGGCGAAGCGCTCGGCGTCGATGCTGGCCGAGGAGATCACCAGCTTGAGGTCGGGACGCCGGAGCAGCAGCTGCGACAGCAGGCCGAGCAGGAGATCGATGTTGAGGCTGCGCTCATGGGCCTCGTCGATCATGATCGCGTCATAGCGGCTGAGATCGGCATCGCGGGCGGCTTCGGCCAGGAGCAGCCCATCGGTCATCACCCGGATCATGGTCTGGGGCGCGATGTGGTCATCGAAGCGCACGCTATGGACGACCACCCCCTCGCCGGCCTGGCATTCGGCACGGATGCGCCCCGCCATCGCCACCGCCGCCACCCGTCGCGGCTGGGTCAAGGCGATCATGCCGCAGCGTCCGCAGCCCGCCTCGACCAGCATCTTGGGCAGCTGGGTGGTCTTGCCCGAGCCGGTCTCGCCGGTGAGCACCAGCACCTGCGAGCGCAGCAGGCTCTCGACGATCTCCTCGCGCCTGGCGCAGACCGGCAGGTCCGGATAGTCGATGGTCAGGCTCACCGCGGCACGCCGTCCGCACGCCTCCAGGCTGCCCTGCAGGCGCTCGTTGATGCTCGCGAGCAGGCGATCCGCAGGCTGGTTGCGCGCACGGCGTGCCTCAGCCTGCTCGAGGCGGGGTAGCGCCCACAGGCGATCCGCCACCAGGCACTGCGGCAGCAGGGCGCGTAGAACGGCGATGCGGTCCTCGGCGGTCACGGAATGGTCACCTCGCAGGGCGAAGTGTCGCAGCTGATGCGGCGAAGCCAACCGCACCACCTGCGGCAGCACCCGCGCACCCGCAGCCGCGGCCTGCACCGTCGATCCTTGCGTCGTCCCGGCCGGTGTTTACGACAGGTCCTGGAGAATGGGCCATGATGATCGCTTTGATCGTGCTTGCGGTCGTGGCGCTGGTCGGACTGTGTTTGATCGCATGGGCGGTCGGCATCTACAACGGCCTGGTGACGCTGCGCAACCGCTTCAAGAACGCCTATGCGCAGATCGATGTCCAGCTCAAGCGCCGCTACGATCTCATCCCCAACCTGGTCGAGGTCGCCAAGGGCTATCTCAAGCACGAGCGCGAGACCCTCGAGGCGGTGATGACGGCTCGCAACAGCGCGGTGGCGGTGCAGTCGCGGGCTGCTGCCGACCCGAGCGACCACGCAGCCATGAGCCAGATGGTGGCCGCCGAAGGCGGCGTCTCCGGCGCCCTCGGACGGCTGATGATGGTGACCGAGGCCTATCCCGACCTCAAGGCCAATGCCACCATGGCCCAGCTCACCGAGGAGCTCACCTCGACCGAGAACAAGATCTCCTTCGCGCGCCAGGCCTACAACGATGCGGTGATGTCCTACAACACCAATCGCGAGCTGTTCCCCAACAGCCTCTTCGCCGGCACCTTCAACTTCACCCCCGCGGTCGCCTTCGAGATCGAGGATGCCAAGGAGAAGGTCGCGCCCAAGGTCTCCTTCACCTGATCCGGACGCGGCCGCCCTGCCCAGCCTGGCTGCGGTCGCAGCGCGCCACGCCCGCCTGGCGCCTTCCGCCCGCCCGTCGCTGACCGCACCACCTGATCCCGCCTGCCACCATGGATTTCTTCGCCCGCGAAGAGTTTGCCCATCGGACCAGCCGCCGCCTGGCCTGGCTGTTCATCATCGCCGTGGTCGGCACGGTGGTGACGATCAACATCCTCACCTACTTCGCCCTCAACGCCTACCTCGCCGGCCCCGCTGCGCTGGGCGCTGGTGCCGCACACTACCGCCAGGCGCATGCCGGCTGGGCCGATGTCCCGGTCGGCGACGCAGCGCTCACCATGCGGCTGGAGGTCCACCTGCTGGCGACCGTGGGCACGCTGGCGATCATCGCCTTTGGCAGCCTGTGGAAGATCAGCCAGCTGAGCGGCGGCGGTGCGGCGGTGGCCTCGATGATGGGCGGACGCGAGGTCAGCCGCGCGCCGCAGGATGCGCACGAGCGCATGCTGGTGAATGTCGTGGAGGAGATGTCGATCGCCTCAGGGGTGCCGATGCCCGCGGTCTACCTGCTCGCTGGCGAGAGCGGCATCAACGCCTTCGCTGCCGGCCACCACAGCGACGATGCGGTGGTGGCGGTGACCCGCGGCTGCATCGAGCGGCTCTCGCGCGATGAGCTCCAGGGGGTCATCGGGCACGAGTTCAGCCACCTGCTCAACGGCGACATGCGCATCAATCTGCGGCTGATGGGCCTGGTGCACGGGCTCCTGGTCATCGGCTTGGCCGGCGCGCTGCTGATGCGCATCTCCGCGAACTCATCGTCGTCCTCGCGCCGGGGCGGCAACGCCCTGCCGCTCCTGCTCATCGGGCTGGGCATCTACGTGGTCGGCTATATCGGCTACTTCTTCGGCGGACTGATCAAGGCGGCGATCAGCCGCCAGCGGGAATTCCTCGCCGATGCCTCCTCGGTGCAATTCACACGCAACCCCGCGGGCCTCGCCGGCGCGCTCAAGAAGCTGGGCTCCGGCTACCAGGATGCGGCGGTTGCCAACGCCAACTCGCACGAGGCAAGCCATTTCTTCTTCGGCGATGCGGTCTCCGGCAGCTGGTTCGCCCTCTTGCAGACCCATCCCCCGCTGGAGGAGCGCATCCGCGCCATCGATCCGCAGTGGGATGGACGCTTTGCCGATCCCTCGCTGAGGCCGCTTGCCGCTGCCCCGCAGCCGAGCGCCAGCAGCGCCCCGGGCCCACGGCCTGCCCCGCCCCGGGGTCGCTTTGATGCGCATGCCCTCATCGCCCGTGCCGGCACGGTCTCGCCTGAGCACGTGATCTTCGGCGCCGCGCTGCTCGCCAGCCTGCCCAGCGACATCGCCAGCGCGGCCCAGGAACCCTATTCGGCGCGTGCGCTGGCGCTCTGCCTGATGCTCGATGCCGATCTCCAACGGGCGGCACCTGCCATCGCCGACCTCGCCAGCCGCGACCAGCAGCTCGCGCAGGTGGCGCAGCGCCTCCACCCGGCGGTCTGCCGGCTGGGCGCCGGCTCGCATCTGCCGATCCTCGACCTCTGCCTGCCCGCCCTGAGGCAGCTCAGCGGCAGCCAGCGCGCACTCTACCTCGACGAGGTGCGCCGCTGCGCCCGCCAGGCCGGCGCGTCCCTGGGCGCCTACTGCATGGCCACTCTCATCCTGAACCGCCTGGGCGAACGCGGAACGCCCACCGAGAGGCCGCGGAGCGGCCAGATCCTCGCCATCACGCCGCTGTGGCCGCAGCTGCACGTCCTTCTCAGCGCGCTCGCACGTGCCGGGGCAGCCAATCCCGCCCAGGCCCAGGACAGCGCCGACCAGGAGCGCTGCCGCACCGCCTTCGCCGCCGCGGCCCAGCGCCTGCTGGGCGACCGGGAGGTGCCCGAGCCGCTGCCCGCCGCTGCCTGCGGTCCGGACCAGATCGACGCCGCGCTCACCGCCATCGACCGCGCCGCACCCGAGGTGAAGCGGCGCATCATCACCGCGTGCGCCTGGTGCGTAGCCAGCGATGGGGTGGTGACGATCGCCGAGGCCGAGCTGCTGCGGGTGATCTCCAGCTGCCTGGGCTGCCCGATGCCCCCATTCGCCGGAACAGCGCAGAGCGACGCGGGGTGAACAGGCCCCAACCGGACTTGTCCCGCCGATCCCATGGTGCTAGACTGACAGCAGCTCCCCCAGACCCGAGGTCACCATGATTCGTCGTCACATCGCCCTCGGCCTGCTGCTCTGCCTGCTCGCCTCCCCCCACCTGCTCGCCGCCAGCGCCGCCGACCTGATCGGACACTGGAGCGTCGATGGCGATGCCACCTGGAAACGCATCCAACTGACCCCCGCGATCGCCAGCAAGCTCTCCGGCCTGGCACCCGAGATGATCGACCAGATCAAGAGCGTCATGCTGACGCAGGTCGCCGGCACCTCATTCCAGTTCACCAGCGACACGCTGATCAGCATCAGCAACGGCGTCCGGCGCGAGGAGCACTATTCCATCGCCAGCATCTCCGGCGCCACCATCACCACCGACACCCTGGACGACCAGGGCAAGGCCAGCAAGAGCACGGTCACGGTGGGCAAGGATGTGCTCGAGATCGCCAATGCCGCCGATCCCACCCAGGTGGTGGTGCTCAAGCGCGCCAAGTAGCCGGATGCCGCCGCTGGAGGCCGCCTGAACGGCTCGGCCGCGGTGGCCATCATCCCCTGGTGGTCGATTCCCCGCGCACCAGCATGAGCATGTTGTCGCGGTGCACCACCGCCTTGGGCAGGGCATAGCCGAGCCGCTCGGCGGCCGCGTCCAGGCGCTTGCCGAGCACCAGGGTGAGCTCGTCCGCGCTCAGCGATGCCAGTCCCCGCGCGATCTCCTCGCCTTCGGGGGAGACGATGCCGACGGTATCGCCCCGTTCGAAACGGCCGCTGACCGAGACGATGCCTGCTGGCAGCAGGCTCTTGCCGCGCCGCATCAGCGCCGCCGCGGCGCCGCCATCGACATGCAGCTGGCCTTTGATCCGCCGGGCGACCGCCAGCCAGCGGCGCCGTGAATCCGCGCGCTCGCCACCGGGCAGGATGCGCGTGCCGAGCGCCTCGCCGGCGAGGATGCGCTCGATCACCCGCGGCTCGCGCGCCAGCGCGATATGGGTGGTCACCGCCGCACCGCTCGCCAGGCGCGCCGCCTCGATCTTGGAGCGCATGCCGCCCCGGCCGCGCGCGCCGGCATCGCCGGCGCTGGCGAGCATCTTGGCGGAGACCACCGAGATCTCGGGGATCAGGCGGGCGTCGGGATGCTCACGCGGGTCGGCATCGTAGACGCCGTCGATATCGGTGAGCAGGATCAGCCGCTCGGCCCCCAGCTGGGTGGCGACCAGCGCCGAGAGGCGGTCGTTGTCCCCCACCGTGAGCTCCTCGACCGCCACGGTATCGTTCTCATTGATGACCGGCACGGCGCCGAATTCGAACAGCGCCTGGAAGGTGGCGGTGAGGTTGAGGTAGCGCTCGCGGGTGGTGAAGTCATCGTAGGTGAGAAGCACCTGCGCCGCCACCAGGTCGCAGCGCGCGAGGGCGACCTCCCAGCGGTGGGCGAGGGTCGCCTGCCCGATCGCCGCCAGCGCCTGCCGCTCGGCGAGCCCGGGCGGCCGCGCCGCCAGGCCGAGGATGCCCACACCGCTCGCCACCGCACCGCTGGAGACCAGCACCGGTCGCTTGCCGGTGCGGGCGACCGCCCTGAGCTGGTGGGCGACGGCATCGAGGTAGCCGAGATCGAGCTTGCCCTTGGCATCGACCAGCGAGTTGGAGCCGATCTTCACCACCACGACGGCATGGTCAGCCATGGTGGCCCCCGCCGTCGCCAGGAGCGGAGTCGCTCTCCGCGCGGGCCTCGGCGCGGCGGTTGAGCCACATCATCAGCCGGCTGGCCAGCAAGCCGCCTTCGAAGAGCAGCTGCAGCGGGATGAGCATCGCCAGCATGCTGGTGCCGTCCGGAGGCGTGATCACCGATGCGACCACGGTATTGACCATCACCACCAGCTTGCGCCAGCGCGACAGCTGGTCCGGGGTGACGAAGCCGATGCGCACCAGCACCATCACCAGCCAGGGGATGTCCATCACCAGCCCGAAGCAGATCGTCATCATCGAGAAGGAGTCGAGATAGAAGCTCTGGCGGACCAGCTGCCTGACGGTCGGGTCATTGGCCGTCCATTCGAGCATCCAGGCGAAGTAGTACGGCAGGCCCCAGAAGTAGCCGAGCACCGCGCCGGCATAGAAGAAGAGTNNGATGCCTGCTGGCACGAACAGGAAGGCGAGCTGCCTCTCCTTGGGCATCAGCCCGACCGCGACGAAGCGCCAGATCTGGTAGACCAGGACCGGGATGGTCAGGGCGAAGGCGGCGTAGAAGCTCACCGTCATCGACACCATCGCGCTTTCGCTGATCTCGAAGGAGACCAGCGGCCGCCATTCGGCTCCGTCCTTGGGCGGCGCCAGGCCGAGCTTCTCCGCCTTCTCCGGGCCGATGATGCTGATGGCATGGACCAGCGGCTGGAGATAGACGACCTTGAGCTCCTTGTTGTAGGCGAACGAGGCGATGAAGAAGACCGCCAGGGCGATCAGCGGTACGATCAGGCGCCGGCGCAGCTCCTCGAGGTGGTCGCCGAGGCTCATCGGCATGTCCACCAGATGCGGCAGCAGGTTCACCATGCGCATGCCCTCATGCCCGCACCGCATGCACGGCGGCGGCCAGCACCCCGGCGCGGCCGGCGACCAGCTCGACCAGGCGGGGATCAGCGCCATGCAGTCCGATCAGTCGCACCAGATGGCTGCCGACGATCACGCCATCGCCGTAGCGCGCCGCCTGCGCCGCCTGCTCGGGGCTGGAGATGCCGCGNNATGCACACCGGGGTGGCGGCGACCCGCTTGAGGCCAGCCACCTGGCGGGCGAGGTCCGGCGGCAGCTCGGCCCGCTCGCCGGTCACGCCCAGCCGGCAGACGTAATAGAGGAAGCCGCCGCTCTCGCGCATCAGCATCTGCTTGCGCCTGGTCGGGGTGGTCGGCGCCGACAGGCAGACGGTGGCCAGGCCGGCCGCGCGCAGGGTGCCAAGCAGCGCGGCATCCTCCTCCGGAGGCAGATCGAGCGGCAGCACGCCATCGATGCCGCTGGCCACCGCCTCGGTGGCGAAGCGCTCGACGCCGTAGGCGATGATCGGGTTGAGGTAGGTGAAGAACAGCAA
>PLEW01000213.1 GCA_003136555.1 Planctomycetota bacterium
CCCGGCAAGCAGATGGCCATCGATGCCGACCTCAATGCCGGCCTGATCAGCGAGAAGGATGCCCGCGAACGGCGGGCGAAGATCGCCCAGGAGGCGGAGTTCTATGGCGCCATGGACGGCGCCAGCAAGTTCGTCAAGGGCGATGCGATCGCCGGTCTGATCATCACCATCATCAACATCATCGCCGGCTTCATCATCGGCATGACGATGATGCACATGTCCGCCAGCCAGTCGTTCACCACCTTCTCGATCCTCACCATCGGCGATGGCCTGGTCAGCCAGATCCCCTCGCTGCTGATCACCATCGGCTCGGGCCTGCTGGTGACCAAGACCCGCGGCGACGAGACCATCGGCCAGGAGCTGGCGCGCGAGTTCTTCATCAAGCCCAAGGCCATCCTGGTGGCCTCGATGATGGTGATGTGCCTCGGCTTCGTCCCGGGCATGCCCATCATCCCCTTCCTGGTCATCTCGGTCTCGCTCTTCGCGCTCTACCAGAAGGTCCGCCATCTCGACAAGGAGAAGGCCGCCGTGGCGGCGAAGAGCAAACAGGACACCGAGAAGAAGCCCGACGAGAAGGTCGAGGATCTGATCGCCAGCGATCGCCTGGGGGTGGAGATCGGCTACCGCCTCATCCCCCTGGTCGACAAGGATCGCGGCGGCACCTTGCTCGAGCGCATCACCGCCCTGCGCAAGCAGCTCGCGCGCGACGGCGGACTGCTCATCCCGCCGATCCGCATCAAGGACAACATCCAGCTGCCGCCGATCGCCTACCGCATCCTCCTGCATGGCCAGTCGGTCGCCTCCGGGGAGCTGCATCCCGACCGCCTGCTTGCCATCGATGGCGGCGGGGTGCGCACGCCGGTCCCCGGCATCGCGACCAAGGAGCCCGCCTTCGGCCTGGATGCCCTGTGGATCGAGAACGGACGGCGCACCGAGGCCGAGGCGAACGGCTACACCGTCACCGATCCGGCGTCGGTCTTCATCACCCACCTGACCCAGGTGCTCAAGGGCCATGCGGCCGGGCTGCTCAACCGCGAGGACGTGCAATCGATGATCACCAGCCTCAAGCGCGAGTCGCCGGCGCTGGCCAAGGACATCGAGACCAACGCCAAGCTCGGCGTGGTGCAGAAGGTCATCGGCGCCCTGCTCGAGGAGCGCGTGCCGATCAGCAATCTCGAGAAGATCCTCGAGGCGGTCTCCGACAATCCGACCCTGGATCCGCTCGCCATCGCCGAGCAGGCGCGCGCGCGCATCGGCCGCAGCATCGTCTCATCCCACCTCAACACCCAGGGCAAGCTGATGGCGGTGATCCTCGAGCCGGTCACCGAGCAGCGCCTGTCGCAGGCGCTGCTGTCGGCCTCGCATGGCGGCGGCCTGGGCATCGCCCCGGCCGAGGCCTCGGCGCTGGTCGATCAGCTCGGCAAGCTGATGCAGGAGGCGCTCGCCGGCGGCCACGATCCGGTGCTGCTGACCACTGCCACCCTGCGCCGGCACCTGCGCCAGATCACCAGCCGGTTCTACGCCGATCTCGCCGTCCTGAGCTATTCCGAGCTGACGCCGGGCGTCCAGGTCGAAGTGGTCGGGACCATCTCCCTGGGGACCAAGCCATGATGCCGGACTCCTCCTCCCCGTCGCTCAGGATTGAGACGCCATGATCGTACGCTCCTATACCGGCCGTTCCGTGCCCGAGGCGCTCAGCAAGGTCCGCACCGATCTCGGCGAGGACGCCCTGATCATCGAGACGCGCGCCATCCGCTCACCCGGCCTGCTGGGGCGACGCACCGGATATGAGGTGGTGGCGGCGCATGACGATGCCGCCGAGGCGCGATACTCTTCTGCTGGTGCATCCCGCCCCGGCTCCGCCCCCCCGGCGTCGTCAGCCGGCGGCGCGGCGAAATCGAGGATCTGGCAGCAGGACGCTCCGCAGGCGAACCTCCAGGCCTCCACCCTCGCCCGGCAGGCCCAGCGCGACCACCCACCGACGTTCGAGCACGGCGCCGCTCTCGAGGACGAGCTCCATGCCATCCGCCGCCAGCTCGCCCGCCTAGCAAGCGGCCAGGGCATCCCCAGCTCCCACCTGGGCGAGGAGCTGCTCGCCGATCTGCGCACCGCCGAGCTGCCAGACGAACTGGTCGCCGAGCTGGACGATGCGCTGGCCCAGGCCGGCGACCGCCTGGATGCGAGCCAGCGCCGCGCCTTCCTCACCCTGCTGATGGGGCGTGCCTTGCCCTGCGCCGGCGCGATCGACTGGACCGCATGCCGGAGGATGCTGGTGGTCGGTCCGACCGGGGTGGGCAAGACCACCACCATCGCCAAGCTCGCCAGCGACCTGGTGCTGCGCCAGCGCCGCCGTGTCGCGCTGGTCACCATCGACACCTATCGCGTCGGCGCCACCGATCAGCTGCGCGCGTACGCCGACCTGCTCAATGTCCCGCTCAAGGTCGCCACCTCGCCCGCCCAGCTCGCCACCGTCCTGGGCTCGTTGACCGAGATGGACAATGTCCTGATCGACACCGCCGGGCGCAGCCCCGCCGATACCACCCGCGTCCACGAGCTGAAGAGCTACTGCCGCGCAGCCACCGGCTCGCCCGGTCTATCGGTGATGCTGTGCGTCGCCGCGACCAGCGGTGCGGCGGAATTCGCCGCGGTGGTCGAACGCTTCTCGATCCTGCCGCTCGAGCATGGCGTGGTGACCAAGCTCGATGAATGCGAAGCGCCTGGACGGCTCTATGGCTGCCTGCGCCGCCATCACCTGGCGGTCAATTACCTGACTCACGGCCAGGAGGTCCCGGACGACATCATGCCCGCTTCCGGCGAAGCGCTCAGCCGCCGGGTGCTGCAGGCGTCCTCGAGCCTGGCGGTATGAGCACCGGCCGGTCCGCCGGCACCCCGCACGGCCATGCTCCCCTCCACCGTCGCACCTGCTGGATATCACGTCATACTCGCCAATGCGATGAATGACCAGGCCCACCGCTTGCGCACCGCCGTCTCCCGTCCGCCGGCCACTACGCCGCTGCCCGCCTTGGCGGTGACCGGAGGCAAGGGCGGAGTGGGGAAGACCTCGCTGGCGGTGAACCTGGCGATCAGCCTGTGCCGCCTCGGCATGCGCTCGCTGCTGGTCGATTTCGACCTCAGCCTGGCCAATGCCGATGTCCTGCTCGGCATGACCCCCGGCGGCACGCTCTTCGACGTCGTGCAGGGCACCTCCACCATCGCCGCCGTCGCCGTCGAGGGTCCCGAGGGCCTGGGCTTCATCCCCGCGGCCAGCGGCCGGGACGAACTCACCCGCCTGAGCGAGGCCGAGCTGGAGCGCATGGTGCAGGGCATCGCCAAGTTCATGCATGCCTTTGACATCGGCATCATCGATACGCCCGCGGGCATCGGCCGCGAGGTGATGAGCGCGCTCTTGGCGGTGCGCGCCGTGCTGGTGGTGGTTACCCCCGATCCGACCTCGATCACCGATGCCTATGCCCTGATCAAGCTGCTCGAGGCCCAGTCGCCCGGCAAGGACATCCGGGTGGTGGTCAATCTCAGCGCCAACCACTCGGAAGCGGTCGAGACCTATACCAGGCTGCGCAAGGTGGTGAACACCTACCTCAAGCGCGATGTAGCGCTGCTCGGCATCCTCCCGCGCGACCATGCCGTGGCGGCAGCGGTGCGCGCGCGCAGGCCCTTCGTCCTGGGCGTGGATGGGCCGGCCAGCGCAGCGGTGCGCAGCATGGCCGGCCGGCTCAAGGGCGAACGCTGGAAATAGGCCGGCGGACCAGCATACCTCACCCATCCCCGCGAGGCGCCGTGGCCGAACCAGCCCACCCGAACATGAGCGACATCGAGGCCGCCCTGCGGCTCTTCGATGAGACCACCGGTGCGCTGTCGGCCCGCATCCTGCGCCTCGAGGAGGTGCTGCTGCTCAAGCAGGAGGAGCTGGTCGCCGCCAACAGCCAGCTCAGCGACAAGCTGCGCGAACTCGACCGCATCACCGCCTGGCTGAACCTGGTCATGGGCGCGGTGTCATCCGGTGTGATCAGCGTCGACAGCATGGCGCGCATCACCACCTGCAATGCCGCCGCCGGGCGGCTGCTGCGCGGCATCCTCGAAGAGCCGGTGGGCGCGGACTACCGCGCGGCATTCCCGGACAGCCCGCTGCTGCGCGTGCTCGCAGGCGCCGAGGCGGTGGCCGGCTACGAGCGCATCGTGCGCAGCAACGAAGGCGAGCGCCGCATCCTGGCCGCCAAATCGACCGCCCTTCGCGCTGCCGACGGCGCCATCATCGGCGCCGTCGAGGTCATCGAGGATGTCACCGAGATGCGTCAGCTGCGCGAGAGCGTGGAACGCGCCGACCGGCTCAAGCAGCTCGGCGAGATGGCGGCTGGCGTCGCGCACGAGATCCGCAATCCGCTCAACGGCATCGAAGGCTTCGCCAGCCTGCTGATGCGCGACCTCGAGGCCGGTGACCGGCGGCACCGCTATGCCGCCGCCATCGTCGAGGGCGTACGCATGCTCAACCATACGGTCACCGCGCTGCTCGCCTTCACCAGCCCCAAGGCGCCGCAGCGGCAGTCGGCCAATCCGGCCGCCCTCGCCCGCACCTGCCTCGAGCTGGTCGACGCGGAGCTCTCGCTCAGGAGCGACGAGGATTCCCCGCGCGTCTCGCTCTCGCTGGTCGATCTCTGGGGGCAGGGCGAGCTCGCCGTCGATGCCGGCCAGCTGCGCCAGGCGCTGCTCAACCTGGTGCAGAACGCGGTCCAGGCGGTCCAGGCCGGGGGCGCCGAGGACCCGCAGGTGCGCCTGACCGTTTCCCGCCACAGCGAGATCCAGGCGGTGGTGATCACCGTCGAGGACAACGGCGCGGGCATACCGCCGGGCGAACGGCAGCGCATCTTCACCCCCTTCTACACCACCAAGGACCACGGCACCGGGCTCGGCCTGGCGATCGTCCACAGCATCGTCAGCCTGCATGGCGGCACGCTCTCGGTCGAGGACAGCGAGCTGGGCGGTGCCAACGTGCGTATGATCATCCCGTCGTGACCCGTCCGCCGCGCGCCCTGCGCGGCTTCCCCCGGAAGCAGCCTGCAGCCAGCGCTCACTGCTTGGGCAGCAGCGCCTGGCAGAGCTGGTCGGCGAAGCGCGCGAAGCCGATCGCCGCTGGATGCAGGCCATCGGGGAGCAGGCGCACGTCGTGCGGCATGAGATCACCGACCACCTCGATCGATGGGTGGTAACCCGCCAGCAGCTCGACCAGGGCGGCGCGCACGCGCCCGGCGCGCTCGCCCGCGGCGCGATCAAGCGGGACGCCGGCGAAATCGGGCGGGCCCTTGCCCTCTTCGCACGGCTTCCAGGGCGGCAGCAGCCAGACGATGCGGCCATGCGCCTGACCGTCCGACGCCGGAGCGACGGCGAGGTCGGCCAGCGCCCTGGCCGGCTCGGCGACGCGCTGGCAGTCCTGCTCGCGCCATGAGTGGTTGCTGCCCAGGGCGATGGTGACCAGGTCGAAGCGCTGCGCGCGCAGCGCCCAGGCGAACGCCTCGGGCTCGATCTGGATGCCCCCCACCCCAAGGTTCCAGGCCGGAAGGTGCCAGCGGCGGCTGAGGCGATGCACCCAGTTCTGGGTCGGCGACTGGACGCCGAAGCCCTGGGTCAGGCTGTCGCCGATGGCCAGCCAGCGCACCGTCGGGGCTGCCGCTTGCTCCACCCGGGCACCGCGGCAGACGGCGATGCCGGAGATGGCGCAGGTCGAGATCAGCGGCATCCAGATCGCCGCCTGCGCGAGCTCCCCGCCACGCTCGAGGCCGGTGGCGAAGCGCACCGTGATGTCCCCTTCCTGCTCGCGCACATCCTCGCTGGCGTAGGTTCTCAGGCTACCCGCCAGCTCGATCTCCAGGCTCAGCCCGCAGGGCACCATCTGGTGATGGCGCAGGCGTTCGATGCGCAGTTCCAGCACCGGGCTGTCGGTACGCAGGTGGAGGGCGCATCCTGACGAGGAGCGCAGGTTGGCGAGCGGCCCGATCTGGCCGCCGAGCAGCTGGTAGACCGGCTTGGGGAAGCGTTCCAGCCGCAGCGTCGGCCCCGAGCGCTCGGCCGGCTGCGGCGAGAACACCGCCAGGCGGGGATCGTGATGGGGGATGAACTCCTCCGCCGCGGGATCGCCGCTGGTGGCGCTGCCGCTCACCGCCCGGCTCCGGGCACCCACAGCACATCGGCCCGGCCCCCCTCATTGCACAGCCTGGACCAGACGAAGCAGAGATCGGAGAGGCGGTTGAGGTAGCGCATGAGCTCGGGATTGAAGCTCCGCCCGGGCAGGGCATGCATGGCCGCCACCACATCTCGTTCGCCGCGCCGCACCACCGTGCGGGCGAGATGCAGCATGGTCGCCGCCCGGCTGCCCGCCGGCAGCACGAAGCTCAGCGCCGGGGTGAGCCCGCCGATGCCAGCCGCCAGCCAGCGGTCGAGGCGCTCGACCTGGGAGGCCAGCACGCGGGGGATGCGCGCCTCCAGCGCGGTCCCCGGCGGGGTGGCGAGGTCTGATCCGAGGTCGAAGAGGTCATTCTGGACCTGCGGCAGCGCGGCTGCGATGTCCGCGGGCAGCTGCTCGAGCCGCACCAGCCCGAGCACGGCATTGGCCTCGTCGACCGCGCCGATGGCCTGGATCAGGGCATGGTCCTTGGCCAGGCGGCTGCCGTCGCACAGTCCGGTCTCCCCGCCATCGCCGGTGCGGGTGCTGATGGTATCCAGCCTGACCATGACGCCCACCGTGGTGCCTTCCGCATGGCGATCAACCGCGAGCGCTCTGCGACACCATCCTGCTGGAAGCCGGTCGCCGATGGCCATGGGGCCAGGATGTGCGACCATGCAGCCATGACGGATCAACCCCCGGTCGAGGTGCCGACCTGGCATGCCTGGATCCTCCCGGAGCGGCCGGGGATGACCCACTTCCTGCTCGGCTCGGTCTGCCTGGTGCTGCCGGTGGCCGCGATCGCCCTGGGCACCCAGTGGATACTGCCGGCGATGGGCGTTGCGGCGACCATCGGCGGCGGCCTGGGCGTCGGCTGGCTGCTCGCCTGCTCGCCGCGCTGGCTGCGCAGGGCGCCAGTGACCAGCATCTGCGTCCTGGGCATGGCCCTCGGATGCCTCGGCCACCTCTACCTGATGCCCCGTCTCGATGTCTGGCTGCGCTTCACCTCCACCATCGAGGAGGTCGACAAGTACCAGCGCATCATCAGGGGGGGCGGTGTGGCGACCATCCCCAGCTACGACTCCGGCCAGGGATGGCCCCGGCTCACCTCGATCGAGCACCCGAGCGAGCATGGCCTGGTGCTCTACACCCGCGCGCCCTTCCAGCGCTGGACGCTGTTCGGGTATACCGACAGCTGCTACCTGGCCTTCTACGGCGACGGCCGCAAGGCGCTGGTGCTCAAGACCGAGGAGATGCTCCGTCAGGCGCTTGCCAGTGACGGGCACTGACCCCGGCGATCCCCCGCGAGAGCTGCAGCACATGAGCGAGCGAACCTGAGATGCCCACCCTCTACTATGCCGCCCCGCTGTTCACCGAGGCCGAACGGGCGTGGAACGCGATGAACGCCGCGCGCATCCGCGAGCGCTTCCCCGCAAGCACCGTGGCTCTGCCCCAGGAGTTCTGCGCGGCCTTCGATAAGCACCCCGGCAAGCCCGATTTCGCGGGCATCTACCGCACCTGCATCGAGGAGCTCGGGCGTGCCGATGCGGCGCTGTGCATCATCGACGGGCCGGATGCCGATTCCGGCACCTCGTTCGAGGCCGGCTATGCGCTGGCACGCGGCATCCCGGTGGTGAGCCTGCGCACCGATTGGCGCCCGGCCGAGGATGGCGCCGGCAATTGCATGCTGGTGCGCTCCAGCGTCGCGGTCTGCCGCACCCTCGATCAGGCACTGGAGGCGCTGGCACGCTACCTCGGCGGTGCCGTGACGCGCTGACACCGCCTTGCTGTAGCGGGCACCCACGACGCACCTTGCCAAGCGCCATTGGCGCGAAGACTTGGGGCATGAAAGCCGCCCGCAACATCGCCGCCGCACCACGCCGCTCCGCGACAGCGAAGCGCCCGGCTCCCGCCAAGCGGGCCGCCGCCGCAAGGGCGCCCAGCAGCGACAGCGCCGCGCTCCAGGCCCATGTCGACGACCTGTGCGCGCGTGCGCGTCCGGCAGCGCGCCTGGCGGCGCTGCTTGATGATGCCAAGCGGCGCGAGGCGCTGCTGGCCGCGGCCGATGCCATCGGCGAGGCGGCGTCGCGCATCCATGCGGCCAACGCCCGTGACCTCGCCCAGGCGAGGCGCGATGGCCTGGAGACGGCGATGATCGACCGCCTGCGCCTCGATGGCGGCCGGCTCGATACGGTGATCAACGATCTGCGCCTGGTGGCATCGCTGCCCGATCCGGTGAACCAGCTGCTCGAGAGCCGCATCATCGCCAAGGGCGTGCGCGCCGAGAAGCGCTCGGTCCCCATCGGGGTGGTGGCGATCATCTTCGAGAGCAGGCCCAATGTCACCATCGATGCCGCCAGTTTGTGCCTGCGCTCGGGCAACGCCTGCATCCTGCGCGGCGGCAAGGAGGCGATGCACTCCAACCGCGCGCTGGCGAGGGCCTTCTGCGCCGGCCTTGCGCGCTCCGGGCTCGACCCCCACCTGGTCCAGCTGGTGCAGGAGCAGGACCGCGGCCTGGTGAAGCTGCTGCTCGCACGCGATGACGCGATCGACCTGGTGGTGCCGCGCGGAGGCGAATCGCTGATCTCGGCGGTGGTCGCCTGCAGCAAGGTGCCGGTGATCAAGCACGACAAGGGGGTCTGCAGCCTCTACGTCCACAGCCAGGCCGACTTCCCCATGGCGCTGAGCCTGGTGATCAACGCCAAATGCCAGCGCCCAGGGGTGTGCAACGCGATCGAGAACCTGCTGGTCGACGAGGCGGTGGCGGAGCGCTTCCTGCCGCTCCTGGCGCGCGAGCTCAACCCCCTGGGGGTCGAGCTGCGCGCCGATGCCAGGGCCCTGCCCCTGCTGCCCGGCGCCCGGCCGGCGAAGGAGGCGGACTGGTCGACCGAGTACCTGGCGCTGATCCTGGCGGTCAAGGTGGTCGCGGGCCTGGACGAGGCGATCAGCTTCACCGCGCGCTACGGCAGCCATCACAGCGACGGCATCATCACCGCCGATGCCGCGGCGGCGGAGCGCTACCTGCGCGAGGTCGACAGCGCCTGCGTCTACCACAACGCCTCGACGCGCTTCACCGACGGCGGGCAGTTCGGCTTCGGCGCCGAGGTCGGGATCAGCACCAACCGCGTCCATGCCCGCGGACCGATGGGCATCCGCGAACTGTGCACCTACAAGTGGGTCTGCCGGGGCGAGGGGCAGATCCGCTCATGAGGCCGTGCAACTGGCGCCAGGCCGTAGCCGGCCTGGCGCCCGCGCTGATCGCAGCCTGCACCTCCGGGAGGGGCGGCTGCCTGGCGGTGGTGGA
>PLEW01000253.1 GCA_003136555.1 Planctomycetota bacterium
CCGGAAGTGTCGAGCATGCGTCAGGAGGTCTGAAATTATTTCTAATTCATTGGTGCATGGTTGATTAGAATGTAATCAGTCGTTTATTCGACAGTGGTGCCTTGACGCTATCCAATGATCAAGACTCGCGCCTTCAATTGCTGTTCGCCAACGTGATGATCTCCAACCCGCTGACCACAGCGGCATTCGTGACCGTCGTGAAGGTGATGACGATCTGCCCGCTGGCATTGGGTGAGGCGGACAGGCTCTGCACCACGGCGATGTTGGGTCCGCCTGCAGTCGCGACGATGTCGAAGTGGGGCAGCTCGGTGGTCCCGTTGATGGCGACGTTGAACACCCGTTGGCCAGGACTGGTCAGGACGATCTCGGCGAAGTGCAGCCGGACCGTGTAGGCTCCTCCCGCCACCAGGCCGGGGATGGTATAGGTGAAGGTCTGGCCGCTGCGCTCGCTCTGGTAGACCGACTCCGGTGCGGCATGTGCGACACCGGCCGTGGCGACGGTGGCGGTGGTATCATAGACCGTGGTCGTGCCGGTGTAGTCCTTGTCGGCGACGAAATTGGCCACCGCTGGCCCGCCTGCGTTGATGGCGATGGCATCGGTCGCCGTCACCGTGATGGTCTGCGACACCGTGGTGGCGGCGAGATAATCGGCGTTTCCGGCCTGCTTCGCATCGACCACCACCGTGCCGGCTCCGGTGATCGTCAGCGTCGCACCGCTGATCGTCGCCGGACCGCTGACCACGGTGAAGGCGACCGGCAGCCCCGAGGTCGCGGTCGCGCTGAGCGTCAGGGGCGGGACGCCCCAGACCTGCGGAAGGACGGCCGCGAAGGTGATGGTCTGGGCTGCCTTCGCCACCGTGATGGTCTGCGGCACCGGGGGCGCGGCCAAGAAATTGGCGTTGCCCGCCTGTTTGGCCACCACCACCACGGAGCCGGCCGCCGTGATGGTCAGCACCGATCCGGTGAGCGTCGCTGGACCGCTCTGGATGCTGAAGGTCGGTGCCAGGCCCGAGGTCGCGGTCGCGCTGAGGGTCAGGGGTCCGACGCCATAGATCTCGTTCGCGGGCGCAATGAAGTTGATGGTCTGGGCTTCTTGCGCCACGGTGAACGACTGCGATACCGCTGCTGCCGGCAGGTAGCTGGCGTTGCCCGGCTGGTTCGCGATCACGGTCACCGTCCCCGTACCGGTGATGGTCAGCGTCGTCAACGTGCCATTCAGGTTCGCCGGTCCGCTCAGCACGGTGAAGACCGGTGCCAGCCCCGACGACGCGGTGGCGCTGAGGTTCAGCGGCGCGACGCCGTAGGTCTTATTGGCGATGGTCGGGAAGGTGATGGTCTGCGCCTTGGGCGCCACCGTGATGGTCTGGACCACAGCCGGGGCCGGCAGGTAATTGGCATTCCCGGCCTGGCTGGCGGTGACGGTGACGGTGCCACCGCCGGTGATGGTCAGCTTGCTGCCGCTGAGCGTGGCCGGGCCGGTCACGCTGTAGGTGACTGCCAGGGCAGAGGTTGCGGTTCCGTTGAGGGTCAGCGGGGCCACCCCGTAGGTCTGGTTCGCCAGGGTGAAAGCGATGGTCTGCGCCTCCTGAGACACGGTGATCGTCTGGATGACCTGGGGTGCCGCCCAGTAGGTGCCATTCCCCACCTGGTTAGCGGCGACCTGCACGGTCCCGGCACCGGTGATGGTCAGCTTCGTTCCGCTCACGGTCGCGGGGCCGCTCACGATGCTGAAGACCGGCGCGAGACCCGAGGACGCGGTGGCGCTGAGGGTCACGGGCGCGGTGCCATAGGTCACGGAGCCGACCGCGGCGAAGGTGATGACCTGGGCCTTCTTGATCACGATGGACTGCGTCGCCTGCGGTGCGGCGAGGTAATCCGTGTTGCCGGACTGGTTGGCATCGAGCACCACCGTCCCGGTACCGGTGAGGGTGAGCGTGGCGCCGCTGATCGTCGCAGGGCCGCTCTTCACCGTGATCGCGACCGGCAGGCCCGATGACGCCGACGCGCTGAGAGTCACGCTGACGGTAGGATAGGTGAGATTGCCGACCGCAGCGAAGGTGATTGTCTGCGCCCCCTTGGCGATGGTGAACGATTGCGTCACCGGCAAGGCCGCCAGATAGTTGCCATTCCCGCCCTGATGGGCGGTGACCGCCACCGTCCCCACACCGGTGACGGTGAGCAGGGAGCCGCTGACGGTCGCCGGGCCGCTCGTCACCGTATAGGTCACCCCCAGGCCCGAGGAGGCGGTGGCGGTGAGGGTCAGCGGCGTGCTGCTGAAGGCCTGGGCGGGGATGGCCGCGAAGGTTATGGTCTGCGCCTCCTGGGCCACGGTGATGGATTGCGTCTCGGTGGTTGCGGCGAGGTAGTCCTGGTTGCCTGCCTGATTGGCCGCGAGCACCACCACCCCGGCACCGGTGATGGTAAGCATGGTGCCGTTGATCGTGGCCGGACCGCTCTGCACGGTTATCGCCACCGGCAGTCCCGAGGTTGCCGTCGCGCTGAGGGCGATCGGCGCGACGCCATAGGTCTGGGGGGCGATCGTGGTGAACGCGATCTTCTGCCCCACCGGGACCACAACGAAGCTGATCTGCACCTCAGGCGCCGCCAGATAGGACGCATCTCCTGCCTGGTCGGCGGCGACCACGACCGTCCCGGTCCCGGTCATGGTGAGGTCCATTCCGCTCACGCTCGCCGGACCGCTCACCACCCTCAGGGTCACCGGCAATCCCGACGAGGCGGTTGCATTCAGGATTAGGGGGGGCGCATCATAGGCCTGGTTCGCGACCGCCGCGAAGGTGATGGTCTGGGGCGCCAGGGCAGGGCCGCCATCGGTGATGGTCCAGCCGAGAGCCGCGGTCAGGGTGGTGTTCCGCGCATAGGTGGCGGCGCCGGCGCTATACTGGCTGTTCCCACCGTCGAAGGTGACCGCGGCATTGGCATTCAGCGTCGCGATGCTGACCAGGAGGCCGCTGTAGGAGGCCGTGGACAGGGTGTCGCCCTGGAAGCAATTGATGCCATTCGTCATGCGTCCCAGATTGAGCGGGGGGAAGGCGGTCAATCCGCTGCAGCCGGCCCAGGCTTGCTGGAAATCGGTCCCGTTGCTGGTGTCGAGGGCGGGGAAGCTGGTCAGGCCGAAGCAGCCATACCACGTGGCGTAGAAGGCGATGCCGTTGCTCGTATCCAGGACCGGGAAGCTGGTCAGGCCGAAACACAACTCCCACGTTCCGGAGAAGTCACCCCCCCGCCCGGTTTGCAATGGCGGGAACGCGGTCAAGCCGCTGCAGCCGGACCAGGCTGAGCCGAAATCCGTCGCATTGCTCGTATCCAACATGGGGAAGATGCTCAATCCGCTGCAGCCATACCAGGTGTAGCTGAAGCTGATCGCAGCACTGGTGTCCAGGACCGGGAAGCTGGTCAGGCCGCTGCAAGATTGCCATGCGCCTGCGAAATTCGAAACCTTGCTGGTGTTGATCACCGGGAAGCTGGTCAGGAGGCCGCATTGATGCCAGGCGTAGGCGAGGCTGGTGGCGCCGCTGGTGTCGATCGCCGGGAAGCTGCTCAGGCTCAGGCAATTGAACCAGGCCCAGGTGAAGTCGGCGACCGTTCCGGTACGGGCGGTGGCCTGGTCCGTGGCGGTTATGGTCAGATTGTAGCAGCCGCTATAGGCATTGTTCATGCTCTGCCATTGGACCCCTCCCCAGCTGGCGAGTGCGAGCACTTTCGGACCATCGCCTCCGTAATTGAAGTAGATGGCCGGGAAGCCGACTGGGGAGTTCTCGGTAATCTGGACTGGATAGGTGCCAGCTGCGGCATAGGAGTGTGTGATATTCGGGAAGCCGACCGCGGCATTGGTGATGACCTGCCCGCCGGAGCCATCTCCCCAGTCCACGCTGCAGTCGTAGGGATAACCGCCATTCAGCGGCAGGGTGAATTGGCTGCTGTTTGAGGTGCCAGGATTCGCGGTATTGACCACCAGGGTGAAGGGCGACTGGTAGGTGAAGGCTGCGGGCAGCGTAACGGTGCCATTGCCGGTGGTCAGCGCGACGCTCACCGTCCCTGCGGTCCCCACTGGCGTGATACAGGTCACCACGGCATCGCTCGACACCGACACTGCGGTCGCCGGGTTGCCGCCGAACTGGACGCCCGTCGTCCCGCTTAGGAATTGACCGCTGATGGTGACCAGCGTACCGCCATTGATCGTACCGATGGCAGGAGCGATGCCGGTGATCGTCGGGGCCCCCACGTAGGTGAAGGGGTTGATGGCCATTGCCGTTCCACCAGGAGCAGAGAGTTGGACACCCACATTGCCTGCGGAACCGACCGGCGTGGTGCAGGTGACGGTGGAATCGTTCACCACCAGCAGTGCGCTCGCCAGATTGTTGCCGAAGGTGATGCTGCTCGTCCCGGTCAGGCCGGAGCCGGAGATGGTGACCGGAGTACCGCCGGCAACCGGTCCGCTGCTGGGCTCTATGGCAGTGATGACCGGCTCCGCAACCTGGCCACCGTCGGTGATCGTCCAACCGCGGCCCCCGATCAGGGTCGCATTCCGGGCCGGGGACGCACTCGCATAGTACTGGCTATAACCGCCATCGAAGTTGACGCCGGCGTTGGCATTCCCAGCTGCGAGATTGATGAGCATGGCGCTATAGTCTGAGGGTGACAGGGTGTCGCCCTGAAAGCAGGAGATGCCGTTCGTCATATTGCTCAGATCGAGCATCGGGATATTCGACAAGTTCGTGCAGCCTGCCCAGGTGGCCTCGAAATTGGAGCCATTGCTGGTGATCAGGGCCGGGAAGCTGGTCAAGCTACGGCATTGATACCAGGCCGCATAGAAATTGGTGACGCTGGCGGTATTCAACGACGGGATGGTCGTCAATCCCGTGCATGATGCCCACGTGCCTGAAAGGCTCGTCGCATGTCCGAAATCGAGCTGCGGGAAGGTGGTCAATCCGGAGCAATTATACCAGGTGCTGGTAAAATCCGTCCCACTGCTGGTAACGAGCTGTGGGAAGCTGGTCAATCCCCCGCAATTCATCCACGTGCCAGAGAACTCCGTCCCCTTGCTGGTATCGAGCAGAGGAAAGCTGGTGAGCGAACCGCAGCTGCCGAAGGCATTCTGAAAATTCGTCACCTGCCCGGTAATCGCCTGGTCCGTGGCAGAAATCGTCATATTCGAGCAGCCATTGAACGCGAAATAGAGGCTGCTCCACGTGATGCCACCCCAATTGGCGATAGCGAGCAGCTTGGGGGCATCGCTATTATAGAAGAATGAGATCGTCGGGAACCCGCTTATCGCGTTATCGGTGATCTGGATCGTATAGGTGCTTGGGCTGGCATAGGTGTGGGTGATATTCGGGAATCCCGCCGAGGCGTTGGTGATGACCTGCCCACCGGCACCATCTCCCCAGTCCACGCTGCAATTGTAGATGTAGCCGCCATTCAGCGGCAGGATGAATTGGTTGCTGCTCGAAGTGCCTGGATTCCCGGTGTTGATCACCAGGGTGAAAGGCGACTGGTAGGTGAAGGCCTGGCTCGCGGTCGCGGAGACGCCCGCTACGGTCAGCACCACATCCACCGTACCGACGGTTCCAGCGGGAGTGATGCAGGTCACCGTGGAGTCGCTGACCACCGTCACCGAGGTCGCCGCCGCCCCGCCGATAGTCACGTTGCCCGTTCCGGTCAGTCCCGTTCCGGTGATGATGACGTTCGTCCCACCGCTGGTCGTGCCCAAGCCGGGAGCGATGCCCGTGATGGCTGGTTGCGCCGACACCGTGATCGACCCGTTCACGGGAGTGAAGACGTAGTTCGCAGCCGACAGGCCACTGACCGTCACCGTGATCGGATAGCTGCCCGCCGGGCTTCCGGCTGACCAGGTGGTGGACAATCCCGGTGTTCCGGTGACTACCGCGCTGGTGTCGGAATATTGGAATGGGCCGTAAACCGCAGTCAGGGCGACGGGGTTCGTGCCAAAGGGAATCGTCTGCGAGATCGCCGTTACGGTGACTACGGCGGGGACCACATTCCAGCTCGCCGAAGCGCCCAGCGTCGGATACGATCCGCTGTACGCCGCACCCGCATAGATCCAGGCAGTGGCATACCCGACTCCGGTGGGATTCAGCGTACAGGTATATTGAGACCCCTCCCCGGCAAACGAGGAGATGGTCCCGTTCTTCACATTGATGCTTGCTGCCGTCAGGCCGGTGACGGCGGCAGACGTCGTGATGGTCAAAGGGATGGGCCCATAGGATGCAGGTGAGGTCGTCGGACTGGTTATGGTGAGGTAGACGGCACCGGAGGAATTCAGCAAACGGCTGGCGACGTCGGCGCTATCCCACGCATCGACGTAGGCCACCTGGAGATTTTCCCCGGTCTGGAAGGTCAGCGTGCCATTGTTCGGGACGGCCGAACCACTGGCCGTGGGCAGGCCGACGATGTTTCGGAATACCCCGGACTGCGGGCCCGTCTCGGTCAGGATCACGGTCTCCGCATCCTGCGTGCTCAGGCTCGTGACCGTCACCATGATGGTTCCCGCCACGTTGCCATTGAGATTCGCGCTGTCGTTATAGCAGGTCAGGAACAGGGGCGCGCCAGGCATCGCCGTCGTCACCACGTTCCCGGAAGCATCCGTGAACCCGACCCCGCCACACTGATGCAGGAGCGAAGCGGTGGGCAGGGGAGTGATCGTGCCGGAGTTGGTCCAGTTCGACCCGTTGCCTATGGCGCTGGTGTCGAGCGTCGCTCCGCCCTGGATCTGGATGGTGCCCTGATTGACGTTCGCAAAATACCTCCCTGCCGAAACAGTTCCGGAATTGATGGCCATCCCCCCCTGATTGATGAGGTACACCGCCGATCCCGATGCCGAAATGGTCATGGTCCCGTTCCCGCCATTGCCCATCTCGTTCCATGCCGACCAGGGGCCGGCCAATGTCATGACGCCAGAGTTTACCAGGTTGGCACCAGTCCACGATCCAGATAGGGTCGCCGTACCGTAATTGTAGATGTTTTCGGCCGTCGAATTGCCCAGCTGCAGCGTTGCTCCAGCGAGGATATTGATCTGAGTGACGGAAAAGCCCTGCGTCGTCGTCATGGTTCCATTGGCCGACCCTGTAAGGGTCAGCTGACCGACGGAGAGGTTTCCGCCCAGCTGGGTGAGCGGAGCGTTCAGGGTCATGGTCAATCCGCCATTGCTGATCGTCCCGCTGTAATTCGCTGCAATGGTCAGGCTGTTGATGTAAACGCTCGTCGCTATCATGCAGTTCTGCGTCGACGTCCCGTCGAACAGGACATCATCGAAAACCGTCGGCGCCAACCCGGTGCTCCAATTCCGCGCTGTCGTCCACTGACCATCACCGGCCAATCCGGTCCAAATGTCACTCGCCGTTGCCATTGAGGTACAAAATATAAAAGCAATCACGAAACCGAGGCGATGCTTTAATTGCCGCCAGTTAACTTTTGATTCGTGCCTGTTCATATAATGAACCTGCAGACTGGACCGATTTGAGGAACACAAAACGAGGACGATGATGCCCATAGAGTTTGCCACATAATTTTACGTCTTCCTGATTTGGGGGTATCCTCATGCGCACATTTCAAGCGCGCCTGACGCACATTCCCAACCTGTGCCAGGGCAGCCCGATCAATCCGACAATGGACGATACTGAATCGCAACCTGGGCTCTGAAAGATCATCGAGTACAGGTAATCTCTCATTGCCGTGCTTTGTCGTCAGGGAAATCCCCGGACCTGCATGGCATCCATATGCGTCGTGAACTGCTTGTAGATTCATCGGGTGGAGCGCCATGCTACCAAGGCTGGCAACCTCCTACACGTTCTATTCAGCGATGGGCCTACGGTATAGTTCCATAAGCCCATGACCCTATGACTGTTATGAATTTATGATTGGGTGGCTTTTTGCCATTCACTCTGCAAATTATTTTGCAGTTCGCTCTAGATAACCGCCGGTCTCACGCCCGACCAATGGTACATGGCTGCCGCTTCCTCGTCTGCAACGAGGGAAGCGATCACATCCACTCACGACTACGCCGGGCCACGACGACCTGTCCAAGAAGTCCATTGCACCACCCCCGCGGACTGGTCATCGAGTATAGGTGCGCCGATGAGCACTGACCGCCTACGGCGTTATGCCGACCAGGCGAACCTACGCCGGCCGCTCTCCCCTGCAGCGACGCAGCGCCCAGTTGATACCGATGCTGCGCCCCCGCT
Organism: Planctomycetota bacterium; assembly: GCA_003136555.1. GTDB lineage: Bacteria > Planctomycetota > UBA11346 > UBA11346 > UBA11346 > BOG-1363. The sequence goes on from PLEW01000253.1 coordinate 8,223, forward strand.
GCGGGACCGGCAGCCTGGCAATCGCCGCCAGCGCACAGCGCAGCCGGCCCCTGTCGACAGCCTCGAGCAGGCTCATGCCATCTTGGTCGCCGTCGCTACATCGCGATCGCTTGGTCTGGTGCGCACGCGCCAGGATCACATGGCGACGTGTGCCCACGCCTTCCCGTAACCGTGATCGCCATCCAATGGCCATGATGGCTCAATAAAGGACAGAACGACCGGTCAATCCGCATCAGCGTACAGCGGTGTCCATCCGATCGAGGAAATTGCATACAATCCGAGCAGTGCGGATCGGTCGCTCCAGGCTCGGTATATGGCCTCCGTCGGCGGTAGAGCTGACGACACAGCCGGGGATCAGCGCCGCCGTCGCCCGCAACCGAACCTGAGAGACGATCTGATCATCCTCGCCGATCAGCGCGAGCGTCGGCAGCTGGATGCGGTGCAGATCCCGCATGCGCGATGGACGGCCCATGATGCCGCGGCAGTGGGCCACGACCGCATGACGATCCATGCCGGTCAGATAGTTCGTGAGGATGGCGCGCGGAGCGTCAGCGGCGGCATCGGCATACGCCGCCGGACTCAGATAGAGCTTCAGCACCGCTTCGAGCAGCGGTCCCGCCAGGCCGCCGGCGGCGATGCCATCGATCAAGGCCCGGTAGCCCGGCAGATTCTCCGCCAGCTCGCCATCGGCGCTAGTCGAGATCATGCACAAAGACGCCATTACCCGGGGCCGGGCCAGCGCCACCTCGATCCCCAGCATCCCCCCCAGACTGAGGCCGACCACATGGCAGCGGCCTGGGACAAGGCGGGCGATGGCGCCCAGGACATCGTCGAGATGGGTGGCGAAGGGCACCTGGGGGACATCCCCGGGGATCGCCGCGCTGGCGCCCTGACCGCGGTAATCGAGCGCGATGCACCGCCGTCCGGGGAGCGCCGCGATCACCGGCAGCCACGATGCGGCAGGGACCAGCAGCCCGCCCAGGAAGAGGACGGGGGTGCCCCGCCCGGCACGTTCAAAGGCAGCGAGATGCCGCCCGTCTGGGCCATCGATCAGGACCTGGCGCACGCTCACGGCCCCACCAGGGGGATCATCCCGTCGATCCATGCGTGAGACTGCCTGATGCGCGCATGAAAGCGGCCCGGGGGATGGCCGAAGGCGAGATGGACCGCACGCGTGAAGTGGGACTGATCAGAGAAGCCATACGCGCAGGCGATGTCGGCCCAGTCGGGATGCGTCAGGGCGCTGGCCCCCTTCATGGCGTCGCCGGCGCGCAGCAGGATGGACATGCGCTTGAGGCCGATGCCCACACCTCGAGCGCAGAGACGCTCCAGCTGACGGGAACTCCAGCCGAGCTGAGCGGTGATGGGGGAGATGCGCTGCGGGTGCTTCATGCTGCGGATGCAGGCGACCAATTCCCGGTCGGCAGGCGTCGCATAGCGGGCCAGGCGCGTGCGGACGAACGCGGCGAGCAGCTGTCGGCGTTCGAGATGGGTGCGCACCCGCGCCATGCGCTGCTCGAGGTCCCGTCCAGGTCCACCTAGGACCTCGGATGCCAGGACCCGCACGTTGATGACCGACGCCGCCGACACGCCGAAGATGGCGTGGATGGACCCCGGACGCAGGAAGATCGCCACATGTTCCTGGGAGTTGGCGACCGGGACCTCGGTCGCATGGGCGAAGCTCCCGGAGACCAGCAGCCGGCCCTGAGCGATGGTCCCGTCCGGGTTCATCGCCTCAATGCGGAACCATATGATCGGGCTGGCCTGGAACACGCGCAGCAGGCGCGTGGCCATGCCGTCGGCCGGGGCCATCGAGACCTCATTCCAGCGCTCGATCCACGGATCGAGGTCGCCGGGCATGGCTCCGCGCTGGAACCGAGAGAAGTATCCTGGCGCCTCCAGCGGGCGATCCGGCGTCGGCCATCGGTGATGGAGGTGATTCAAGAACCGCTCTCCCCAGTCGGCACCATCCCGCCCGCCATGGCCGACCGCAGCACCGGCCATGCGGGACCGGATTGCGCAGGTCATGCGTGCAGCAATGCGCCGACGTCTCATGGTAGAGCCATCGCTGCGCGAACAAGGTCGTCCCAGCCGCATCAGGCGGCGGCGATCGGATGGACGGAGTCAACAACCATGCTTACGCACATGCGCACTGACGCCCTGCGGCGTCACGCGCATCAGGCGCGCCGCCGCCGAGCAGTTTCCTGCCCGGCGGCGCAGCGCCTCATCGATGATCAGGCTGCGGACCATGGCCGCGCTGGGCAAGGTCTCGCTCGCCGACAGCGCATGGCGCAATCGGCCCAGGTCAGCACCTCCACGGCCGGCGATCCGCGCGCGTGCCATCGCCGCGCGGATGGCGATGCGGTCGAAGAGGGTGGACAGCTGGGCGTCCTTGGGCAGGTAGTCGCACGCCCCGGCAGTGAGGCCGGCCACGATCCGCCAGCGCTGCGGGTGGGCGCTCATGAGGATGAGGTCCGCCCCCGGGCTGACCCCCACCAGGCGCGGAATCAGCAGCTCCTGGGGATGATCGTCATCACCCAGATCGAGCAGGATGAGGCCCGGCATGGTAGTGCGTGCGATGCCGACTGCAGCTGACGCATCGGCGCACAGCGTCAGGGCGACATTCTCGAGCCCCTGCGCTGCGATCATGGTCAAGAACCGCTGATCGCGGTCGATCACCAGCATCGCCAGCCGTACAGCCGATGGCCCTGAGCGGGACCGCCGCTCCGGAGCGCACTTCCGCTGTGCACCGGCGACCGGCGGCCCAACCGCTCCATCGATCGCGCAGGCCGGTCCATCTTCCCCGCTCGCTGGATGGAGGGGCCGATGACCAGGGGTCTCGCTCCCCATGCGCTCGGTGATGACATCATGGTGGGCCATATGTCGTGATGGTCCTGGTCGTGGGAATCGCCGAAACGTACCGGCGGCGATGATATCCACGAGGGCCGTCCGTATTGAACAAATGCGACATCGGCCGCATCCCGGCCACCGCGGGCGCCGGCCCCTTGCCCTGCGCATGGACAGGGCCCGGATGGCGTCAGCGGGAGCCCCCGGCTCACCGCCCACGAGCTGCCATCCTGACGCCGGTGGCGATCCGCTCGATGGCCGGCCCGACCGGCATCCGCACCATCACCACCGCAGGCTTATCCCGGCCGAACCCGAGCGCAGGCCCGGCCGTCAGGTTGGTTCTGGGAACGGGGTGTACTTGCGTCGATGGGCGCTGACGGCCTGGGGTGTGAGCCCGAGCAGGCGCGCCGCCAACGAGCAGTTGCCCCTGCCGCGGCGCAGCGCCTCATCGATGATCAGGCGGCGTATCGTGGCCATGCTCGGCAGAGGCGCGCTGGCGGCGAATGCGTTGCGCAGGCGGCCGGTGGAGGAACCGCCGAGATCCGCCTGGCGGCCGCTCACCATCTCCGCGCGCGTGGCGATGCGGTCCAGCAGGTACTGCGGCTGGATGTACTTGGGCAGGTAGTCGCAGGCACCGGCGTTCAGGCAGTCCACCACACGCTGACGGTCGTGGCGGTCGCAGAACACCACCACCTCCGCTCCCGGGCTGACCCGCAGCAGATCCGGGATCAGGGCCTCGTGGCCAGGGGAGCGGTCCCCGATGGCGAGCAGGATCAGCTGCGGCGCCAGCGAGCGGGCGATGCGCAGCGATGAGGTCACCTCGAAGCAGAGGGTCAGCGCGAAATCGCCCGTCAGCCCCGCGGCCAAGGTCTCGAGGAACTGACGATCCTCATCGATGATCAGTATCGGCAGCGGGGCCGGGGACGACGCATCATCGCCGGGGACGGCTGCGCCGGAATCCGGCTTGGCGCCGAATCGGACCGGGACGGCCCAGGCCCGGGCGCTGGCGGTTTCCGAGCCGCCCTGCTGCCGCGGCACCGCGTCCTGCCTGCGACGGCTGGTCATGCCCTGATCTCATCCATCACGCGAAGGCCATCAGCTGCTGCGCACGGGCCGCCGAGATCCGTTGGCCCGCCTCGGGGTGCAGCGGTGCCGGTACGACCATGGATCAATGGGCGTGCCCGAGGATGCACAGGGTATCCGGTCGTCATGCGTCTCCCCCAGGGCCGAATCTCCACCTCCCCCGAGGCGATGTCGAGGATCATCGTGCCGAAAGCGTTGACCCTCACGCCAAACACAGGTGTTTTACGAACTAAATATGGAATATACCCAAGGAACGTGGCCGCCGGTCCTGCAATTGCATTTGCAGGGGGATCACCGGCTGCGAGGATCCACCGCGATGAGCGACAGCCCGCATCAGGACAAGTCAGCGTACCGCTGCCCACCGGCACTCAGCTGGATCCACTCGCAGGTCGGGAGCGACCGGCACCCGGCACCGCCCAGGCCGACCGTACATCATCCGTCCCTGACCGGTAATGCATGAGACCGGGCAACCCTGTCTCCGGCAGGCCGACGCCCTGCTGCCGTGCGACCAGACGCGACCGGCGCCGTCCACCTCCGGACATGGCGTGACGCCGCTCCACTTCCAGGTTTCCGGCACGGTGGTCACGGCAGCCACCGGGGCGGACGCCGAGCAGTGGCGTGGACGAGACCTGCTCGACCTGGCCCCTCCCCCCGCGGCCGAGCGGCTGCGCATCTTCCTCCTGCCGGCGGTGCGCACCACCGCGCCGGCACGCTGGCAGGGCCTGGTCACCCGTGACGGACGGGTGGGCGTGCTGGAGCGCACCCTGGACGGCTTCCTCTGGCATCGCCGGGGAGGACCCTGCCCGGAGTGGTTCGACCAAGACGCACTGCGCGCCCGCCTGCGGCTGCACGAGGCCATAGCCGACCATGGCTGGTGGATCAGCGATCCGCAGCAGCAGCGCATGCGCCTGAGCCAGCGCGCGAGCCATCTCCTGGGCCTGGCCGCCCATAGCGGCTGGTTCGGCCTGCAGGCGGTCCTCCAGCGGCTGTCGCCCGACGATGCCCGCCTGGTCGAGGAAGGCCTCGGTTACGTGCATTCTCAGCTGCGGCCGCATTTCACCTTGGATGTGCTGCTGCAGCTGCCGTCGGTGGACAGCCAACGCCTGCGTATCGATGGGCGGCGGGCCTGCCTTGACTCTGGCCGCACCGGTGTGATCGGACGCATCCGGCGCCCGCACCGGAACTGCCTGGAGCAGCAGACGCTCCAGGGCCTGTTCTCCGGATCTCCCGATATCATCGGCATCTTCGACGCGCGCAGCGAGATCCTCGACATCATCATGGCCCCGGGCTTCCTGGGCTGGACCGCCGATACCTTCCGCGGCTCGCAGGATTGGACCCACAACCATCCCGACGATCGGCCGCAGGTGGTCGAGGGGGTGACCAAGCTGTTCCAGCATGAGATCGACAGGGTCAGCGTCCTGCAGCGCATCTCCACCCGCGATGGCGCGTGGCGCTGGCTCCATTGCGTCGGACGCCTGCTCCAGCTACCCGATGGACGCGAGGTCATGGTCGGCAACCACTGGGACATCGATCATCTCAAGCGCGCCGAACTCGAGATCCATCAGCAGCGCAACGACCTCGATCGCACCGTCACCGAGCGCACCCTGGAGCTCACGCGCGCAAATGCACTGCTGCGCCAGCGCGAAGGGCAGCTGGTGCGGGGGGCAACCCTGCAGGCGCTCGGCACCCTGGTCGCAGGCGTCATCCATGAGATCGCCGCACCGCTGGGCACCTGCGAGCTGGGGCTGCTGGTGGCGCAGCGCGGCCTTGATGAGGTTGGCGCTGGCGCTGCCAATGACGCTCTTACGAGGGCACACGCCGCGCTACGGCACGCCCTGGACGTCGTCGCGCATCTCCGCGATGCCGTCCGCGATCGTCCCATGGCCTCCTTCGCTACGGTCGACCTGAACGGTATCATCGACAGTGCGGTCGCTCTGCTGCATCCCACCCTGCAGCGATCCGGCGTTCACCTCGAGCGCGTGGTTCCAGCGCAGCCGGTCCTGGCCTTCATCTCCCCGCGCCAGCTCATCCAGGCGCTGGTCAATCTCCTGCTCAATGCCGTGCAGTCGCTGCCGCCCCCGGGCGGCACCGTTCGCGTGACGCTGGCAAGCGACGAGGCCGGACATCAGCTGACCATCAGCGACACCGGATGCGGCATGGATGAGCAGGTCCGCCGCCGGGTCGGCGAGCCCTTCTTCACCACCCACGGCGAGAGCGGTGCGCTCGGGCTGGGCATCTCGGTCACCCTCGGCATCGTGCGCGAGCATGGCGGACGGCTGGAGTACCACAGTACTGCTGGACAGGGAACGGCGGCGACAATGCACCTCCCCCTGTCGATGACAGCCACCCCCGCACCCTGAATGGAGCGGACGTACCACCTGTGGCCGCTGCGAGGATCATCGCCGATCGTGGGCGACGTGCGGTGCCGATGGCACGAGCGTGGAGCACATTGCGTGGCAAGCGTCCAATTCAACCCGTCCATGATCCGATGCGTTCCCTGGTCATTTGTCGCCGCGAGCGGGCATGCCAAGCGCGGTGGCAGCGACGAGCAGCAGCCGATTGACGCCGTCCCGAAGGTCGATCTCGCGGGCCAAGGCCACGTGCCGGCCACAGCGAAGACGAGCCGATCTTTACATTCAGGATTGGATCTCTAGCGTTCAACCCCATCATTCCGGAATGACGCGTTCTTGGAGGAGACGAAGGATGCCACCTCGGCAACCGGCAGCCATCATCGGTTAACTGACGGCACGATAGTGCCGGTCAGCTTCTGGAAAGGATCATTGTGCCCGAACCCGGATCGTCCCTGCGTGCCACCCGTGGCATGGACGACGCGCATGTCGACCTCCTGCTGAGCGGGACCATCGTGACGGCGGTGACGGGGGATGTGGCCCATATCCAGATCGGAATTGATCTGCTGACGCTGGTCTCGAGCGCACATACTGAGCGCCTGCGCGCCTTCCTCGTCCACCCAGCCGGGGCAGGAGGGGTGCAGGCCTGGATGGGCATCACCACCAACCTCGGGCAGCTGGCGGTCCTCGAGCCGCTGCCCCAGGGCATCCGCTGGCACGCGCATGGCGGACCCTGCCCGGAGTGGTTTGATGGCCCGGCGATCAATGACCGCCTCTCGCTCCACGATGCGGTCGCCGATCAGGGACTCTGGGTCTGGGATCCCTCCCGCGACCGGATGCGCCTGACGAGGCGCTCGGCGCGCCTGCTCGGCCTGCCGTCACCAGGTGGCACTGTCAGCCTCGCGAGCGTCCGTGCACGCCTGTCACCTGCCGATGCCGACCGCCTCCATCACGGGATCACACGCGTGCTTTCGGGTGCATGGCCGCACTTCGCCGTCGAATTGGCCATCGGCGAGGGGCCCGCCTCATCCGGGTGCGTGCGCCTGGACGGTCGGCGCGCCTACCTTCCCAGCGGGCAATTCGGCGTGGCTGGTCGCCTACGCCAGCCAGCCGGGCACATGCTGGACGGCGGTACGCAGGCGCCCCTGCTGTTCGGCTCCCCGGATACCATCGTCATCTTCGACATGCGCGGGGAGATCCTCGACCTTGTCTTCGCCCCTGGCGAGCTCGGCTGGAGCGCAAGCGAAGCACGCGGTGTGAAGGACTGGAGCTTCGATCATCCCGATGACCGCCATCTCGTGATCGAGGCCATGCGCCGGCTGGTCACCCGCGAATCGACCAGCGAGAGCCTGGTCATGCGCATCGCCCGCAAGGATGGCGCCTGGATCTGGCACAGCTGCACCGGTCGCACCACCAAGCTTCCGGATGGTCGGGAGGTGGTCGTCGCCAACCACTGGAACATCGATCACCTCAAGCGCGCCGAGCTGGAGATCCAGCAGCAGCGCAATAACCTCGACCGCATCGTCACCGAGCGCACCGGCGAACTGATGCGCGCCAATGCGCTGCTGCGCCAGCGCGAGGAGCAGCTGGTGCGAGGAGCGACCCTGACCGCGCTCGGCACCCTGGTGGCGGGGGTCATCCATGAGATCAGTGCACCGCTGAGCACTGCCGAGCTGGGTGTGACGGTGGCGGCGCGCGTCTCGCCACAGGGGACTGTCCATGAGGTGCTGGACCTCGCCCAGACGGCGTTGCGCCGCGCCCTCGAGGTGGTGGCGCATTTGCGCGAAGCGGTACGCGAGCGCCCGATGTCATCGTTCGCCACCGTCGATCTTGGCGGCATCATCGACAGCGCGCTCGCCCTGGTGCGCCCATCCCTCGAGCGGCCTGGTGTGCAGGTGCTGCGCTCCAGCCCAGCCCAACCGGACATGGCCTTCGTCTCCCCTCGCCAGCTCATCCAGGCGCTGGTCAACATCCTGCTCAATGCCGTGCACGCGCTTCCGCCCGAGGGGGGAACCATCCGCATCACGCATTCCTGTACTGCGGGCGAGCATCAGCTGGTCATCAGCGATACCGGCTGCGGCATGGATGAGCAGGTCCGCCGCCGGGTCGGCGAGCCCTTCTACACCACCCACGGCGAGAGCGGTGCGCTCGGGCTGGGCATCTCGGTCACCCTCGGCATCGTGCGCGAGCACGGCGGCCGGCTCGACTTTTCCAGCTCTGCCGGCGCCGGCACCACCGTCACCCTCGTCCTGCCCCACTCCAACTCCGCGAAACAGCTGCCATGACCTCGAGCGCCGCGACCCCGCCCTCCAGCCCGTCGATCCGCCATGGCCGGCTGTCGACGCGCCTGGTCCTCGATGGGACCCAAGTGGTCATGGCCGATGGACCGGCGGCAGACCTGTGGCGGGGCGCCGATGCCATCTCGCTCATCCAGCTGGCTGACGAGGTCCGTGCTCGGGCCTTCCTGGTGACCCATGCAACCCCGCAAGGAGACCTCAGCTGGATCGGGGTGACCCTGGCCACCGGCGTCCCAGTCGTCCTCGAACGGACGCATGATGGCATCGCGATCCACCACAGCGACGGGCCCTGCCCCGAATGGTTCGATCTCGCCGAGGCCCGCCATCTCGTCGAACTCCTCGAGGCGAACGAGGAGGAGGGCCTATGGATCTGGGAGCCCGGGAGCGACCGCTTCCGCCTCTCTCCACGCGCCGCGGAATTCCTCGGCCTGGCCACCAGCGACGGCGCCACCACGCTGAGCGCCTTCACCAGCCGGTTGCCTGCGGCTGACGGCGCGCGGCTGCGAACCGCGTGCGAGCGTGCAATCGCCACCCCTGACGGCCGGCTGGAGACCATCGTCGATGCCTCGGCCGGCAGCCAGCACAGCCTGCGCCTGGTGGGCCGCGCCCTCAGCCATCAGGGCGCGCAGCGGGTGCTGGCGGGTCGCGTGCAGATCGATGCCATCCACCTCCCCAATGCGACCATCCTCGATGCCGTCTCCAGCGGCTCGCCCGATATCATCGCCATCCACGACCTCTCAGGCGCGCTCATCGAACTGGTCCTGCCCCCAGGCCATCCCGGCGTCCCGCACGACCAATCCGCCGGCGCCTGGGCCTTCTCCTTCCTGCATCCCGACGATCGCGCGCTTATCGCCGACCGCGCCCGGCAAGTGGCGGGTGGGACCGCAGTGACGGATCAGCTGCATGTCCGGCTCGCCACCCGCGATGGCAGCTGGCCCTGGCATGCGGCCTCCCTGCGGCTGGCCCGGCATCCCGATGGCCGCGAGATCGTCGTCGTCAACAACTGGGACATCGACACCCTCAAACGGGCCGAAGCGCAGCTGCGCGTCCAGCGCGATGAGCTGGATGTCCTGGTAGCCGAGCGCACCCGCGATCTGCAGACCGCCAATGACCTGCTGCGCCAGCGCGAGGACCAGCTGGTGCGTGGCGCCACCGTCCAAGCGCTCGGCACCCTGGTCACCGGGGTGGTACACGAGATCGCGACTCCGATGCAGACCGCCGCCCATGCGATCGAACGCGCCCTCGCCGGCGAGCTTCCGCAGCGGGCGCGCGCGGCGCTCGAACGCACACGCTCCGCGCTGGGCCACGCCCAGGGCGTGGTCGACCAATTGCGCGAGACGGTGCGGGACCATCCGATGTCCTCATTCGCCACTGTCGACATCGCCACCATCGCGGAGACCGCGCTGGGCCTGATCGAGCATGCCCTGCGCCGCCCCGGGCTGCAGCTGGTACGCGACCTGCCGCTGAGGCTGGGCACAGCCTTCGCCTCGCCGCGCCGCCTGGTGCAGGCGTGCGTGAATCTGCTCCTGAATGCCATCCAATCCCTCCCACCCGCAGGAGGCACGGTCAGCATCGCGATCACCGCCGATCAGCAGGAAGCGCGCATCATCGTCGCTGATGACGGCTGCGGCATGAGCAACGAGATCCGACGCCGCATCGGCGAGCCGTTCTTCACCACCAGGACCGAAAGCGGCGGCATCGGCCTGGGGGTCTCGGTGACCATGGGCATCATCCAGGAGCACGGTGGCCGACTGGAGTTCACCTCGCAGCCGGGCCGCGGGACGACCGCTACCCTCATCCTCCCGCACCAGCTCCCCCATAGGCCCCAGCCGTGACCACCGCCGCGCGCGATGGACGTTCCCCGAGCCCACGCCAGGAGGCGCTGCCCGCGATCCTCGCCATCGATGACGACGAGAATTTCCTCTGGTTGATGGGCCAGGCGCTGGAGGGGCGGGCCAGGATGACCCTCTGCCGGGACGCCGGCTGCGCGGTGGAGGCGGTCGTCCGCGCACGCCCCCACCTCATCCTGCTCGATCTCGGCCTAACGGGCATCTCAGGCGAGACCCTGATCCCCGCCCTGCTGCGCAGCAGTCCCGCCTCGGCCCTGGTGATCCTGAGCGCCAATCAGGACGTCAGCGGCGCGGTACGCTGCCTGCATGCCGGGGCCCGCGACTACCTGACCAAGGACCAGCCCAAGGGCGTGCTCCTCGAACGCATCCTCGCCATCGCGCAGGACATGACATCNNGCAGGTCCGGTGCCTGATCATCGAGGAGGCGCTGCGGCGCAGTGCCGGGAATTGCTCGGCAGCCGCACGTTTGCTGGGCATGACCCCGCAGGCGGTGAGCGCTCACCAGCGCAAATGGCGCGCCTGAGGATTCCGGCCTGGACCCCGCCGTCGACCCGCTGGATGTTGGAGCGTCGGATATCCGCGGCTCATCCCGGTTGGGTACGATGCCGTCAGTCTGAAGCGTGGCGCGCCCCGTGAAGACCTGCACCTCTTCCTGCCCGGTTTGGACGTAAGCGTTCGGAGCAGTTTTAGTCCATTCCCCCGCCTTGTGCCTTGGCCACATAGGCCGCAATCGCCATCTCTGCCGCCTAGAGATGCTGGCACGTCTGTGGTTCACAAGTCTGGCGCTATCCTGAACCAGAACCCCTTTGCTCCATCCGCGTTACCGGACTTCATCGCTACTACGGGCTCTTCAGACTTCCCTCGAACGATGCCCATCGGCTCGTGTTTTACGCTTAATCCCTGCGCCTGACGGACCTGATCTCCGGGAGCGAAGTGACCGCCCTTGACCTGGTTGCGCTCGAAGAATTGGAAGTAGCAAAAGCAGGCATTCGGCATTCGACCGGTCTTGTCGTTGTTGTCGCCAACGTCGTCGTTGGGTCGCGGTTTGTCGTGACTTGTCGCGGTTTGCCGCGATCGCCAACTCTTTGAACAAAAATGGGTTATGGCATAAGCATAGCGCGCACAAGTGGTTGCGGGAATTCCACTCTCCACGTTGCCATGCTGTAGGTCGAGAGTTCGAGTCTCTTCGCCCGCTCCAAGAGCATAAACCCCAGGGAAACCTGGGGTTTATGCTTTAACAAAACATCTCGTTTTTGACCCCATTTTTGCGATCCGGTGCAACAACGGTGCAGCTAATTCCCGGATTTCGGGGCAACTGCTTACGGGAACCTGCTGGCCAGCTTCCGACCTGTTTCCCGGTAACTGCCAAGCCGGAGATGGGGCCCATAAGTCGGAGTCGAGACACTCCGGCAGGGCACTGAGGGCCCCCCTTGGCAAAACGCCCGACCTATCAAGCTCGCCCCATCGGAACCGTCGTGAGTGACCGCCCTCCCTTCACTGTTTCCCCAGCCATGCTGGCCCTCGTCGCCGGCATCGGGGAGCGCGTCGGCCAGCTCGAGGCATTCCTCCCACCCGAACGTCAGCTGCTCCTCCGCCGTGCGAACCAGCTGCGTACCATCCAGGGCAGCCTTGCGATCGAAGGCAACACCCTCAGCCTGGACCAGGTGACGGCGGTGGTCGCCGGCAAGCGCGTGCTCGGGACTACCCGGGAAGTCCAGGAAGTACGAGGAGCCGTGGCGGCGTATGAACGCATGGGCACGTGGGATCCGGGCTCACGCGACCATCTGCTGGCGGCCCACAGCGTGCTCATGGCGGGCCTTGTCGACAAGCCTGGGCGCTTCCGCACCGGCGCCGCCGGCATCCAACGCGGCGAGCAGGTCGTCCACGTTGCCCCTCCGGCTGGGAACGTGCGCGCACTGATCAACGATCTGCTCACGTACGTGCGCCAGAGCGAGGACCACCCGCTCATCGCAGCCTGCGTCTTCCACTACGAGTTTGAATTCATCCACCCCTTCGTCGACGGCAATGGCCGCATGGGTCGCCTGTGGCAGACCCTGATCCTGAGCCGTTGGCGTCCGCTGTTCGCCCTGGTGCCGGTCGAAAGCATGATCCGCGACCAGCAAGCTGGCTATTATGAGGCCCTCAATGCCAGCAATCGGGCTGGAGAATCGACACCCTTCATCCGCTTCATGCTCCAGATCATCCACGACACCTTGGCCGCCATGGGTAACGGGACCGACCAAGTCACCGTACAAGTGACCGAACAAGTCCACCGCCTCATTAAGGTTTTGGGTGCCAAACCGGCGAGTGCTCGTGATCTCATGACCCGACTCCATCTGCGTCACCGCCCGAATTTCACTGCCACCTACCTGAATCCAGCGCTGGAGTCCGGCGTAATCGCCATGACACGTCCCGATACGCCCCGCAGCAGTCGACAACAATATGCCCTCACGGATCGCGGCCGCGCGCTGCTCGCCGAGACGACCAAGTGAACACAGTCTGACATGGGGCTGGTTTTGTCGGGCCCTGGAGGTCCAGGGGCCGGGTGGAGAGATGCATTGATCGGAGAAATTGTTGCCGTCCATGCCATGTCGTTGACAATGAACACAACACTACCGCCGACCGCAATGTCATTCTATCCGAGCAACCAATGAAAAGTTTCCTGGATAAATTTCTCGAACCGACAATTCCAGCAGTGCTCTCTTTTGGCCCCATATTCATGGTCATTGGCCTGAGCATGGGAGGCAATGGCGTCTTTGCCCTCATTGGCGCACTCATGGTTTCGACCGGAAGCATGCTTCTTTTGAGCAAGATCGATAGACTGCGAAAGGATATCGCGGAGCTCAACAAGCAAAAGCCATGACTACGTTAAGTAATTTGCTGGTCTGTTTCAGCGCAGCTCTCCTATTGGCGGGGTGCGCAGCGGTTCACGTCGTCGATACCGAAGGAAATCCCATTCCCAATGCCGAGGTAACATCCACGTCGCTGTCTATGGGAACCGGCCCCAATCTGACCGATGCGAATGGTAACGCCCAGGTCCCGTCGAATGTACAAGGAACCAAATGGATCACGGTGACCTGTAAGGGATACAAGATGGTCACGATCGATGTGCCACCTCAATACCCGATTACGATTACGTTGAATAAGGAATAGATTAGGTCAACAGCCTCAGAAAGTCGCCAGTTTAGGACGTGGTACGGGACTATGGCCCATTATAACCTGCCCTCTCCAACTATCTGGCTGTTTCCCGGTAGCCGCAAAGCCTGAGTATAGGGGCTGTCTGTCGGTAGGGAGGCGTACCCACGGAGCTCAGTGAGCGCTCCATAGCGCTGCTTGGGCACATTCGTGCTGCCCTTGGCATCAAAAGTCGCTTGGTCCCGCGGCCTTCTTAATCAATCCGGAATCCCCCAGCATCGTCCTTACCACTGGCTCGATGAGGGTGCGGAGCTGGGCGATATCCTGATCACGTGCCGCGACCGGCTTGGCGAGGAAGCTCTTGCTGTCGCGCAGGGCAGCGGGAATCCAGGCGATGAAGGACTGGTCATCGCAGAGCATGAGGCGCGCCGCCACCGTGTCGCAGACGCGGACCTGGACGCAGGATGTGAAGTCCGGCCGCTCCTCCTGGGCGACTCGGTCATTGCCTCCCCACTCCTTCAGCTGATCCGCGGTCACCGGTCGGGTATCCATGAGGCCTGTCTGCGCCAAGGCGGCGGGGATCGCCCGTGCTCCCAGCCGGTTGCGCATGTCGTCGCTCCAGCGGCCATCGCGGAGGACTGGGAAGACGTCGCCGCCTACGTAGCCCAGTAACCAGCGCGCACCGGGAATGTCGAGGTCCTGGGCCATCACTCCCCGCAGCGCCTCCAGCCGATGGGCGGTCGGGCGATAGGCCAAGAGACCGATATTGAACCACGGGCTCGACATTTCCCAGCCATACGCCTCCAGCGTGCGGAACGAGAGGTCCCGATGCGATGTCAGCGTCGCCATCATCCACGTATCGAACCTCTCCAGATCGCCAGCCAATCCGGCGCGGACCATCGCCAGATTCGCGATCTGAGGCGTGTGCGGCCAGGCGGCGAAGGCCGTGGTCATCCCGGCATGCGCGGGGAACAGACAGGCGGACTTGACCAGGGATGGGATCAGCACCCCCTGGTAGGTCGAACGCTCGACATCCTCACGCATCACCGCGATCCTCGCTGCGATCGCATCCGCCACATCGTTGGCGCGATCTCCGGGGCGCAGCTCCGCCACAATTTCACCCCAATCGTAGACCGGCATGGTGCGGAAGCTTCCGACGATCGGAGACAGCGGTCCATCGTCACGGTGGCTGCGCCACCAGGTCGCCAGCGAGTGCGCGACCGCGTGGCGCATGGCGTCGCTCCAGCTGCCGCGCGCCCAAATCCAGAAGTCGCCGCAGGCGTAGGCTCCCTCGTCGGACCCCGGTCGGGGCAGGAGATCCTTCACCGCCGGATCTTCGATGGTCAGCCATCGCCAGTCGACATTCCAGAGCTCGTTGAGCGCGCGCAGGGCGTTGTCCCCCACGGTGCGGGGCGTCCAATTGCTGTCCACCCAACGGCTTGCGCGATCATCGTCGAGCAGCGCGACGAGGGCATCGGTGTCGGATCGCTGCGCGGGGACCGCAGGCGCCTGGACATAGGCCCCGGTAGCGTGGTCTATTTCATGTCCCTTCCAGCTCATCAAGCGGTCCGCCAGGGGTGCGTTCGAATCGATGGCGGAGGGAAGATCGGCGCGTCGCCGGAGACGATCGATGAGCGGCTGAAGCAGAGGCCGATCGCCCGGTGCAGTGATGGCCGACGCGGCGTGCGACCAGCGATCCGCCTCGTCGTCATTTGCGGCACTGGCCAGGCGGGCGCGGAACCATGCCGAAAGGATGCGTCGCAGGCCGCTTCCGATGTCCGGAACGGTGACGATCCCCGCCAACGAGATGTTACTTTTACCCCGGCCGCTCCCGCTGCCCAGGTGGGTGCCATGGTCCTGATCCGTGGTCGCGTTGCGCAGGACGGTCGCGACGATCGCCTCACCCTCGGGATCGAGGCCCGATTCCCACCACGCCACCGCGACAAGCCCTAGTTCCTGCGTATAATCGATGAGCTCACCCAGATTCGAGGTTCTGCTGAGGCGGGTCTGGGCTTCCGGGGGCAGGCGTTGGAGGCGCCGGAAGCGCGCATCCCGTCCGCCGTGGCTTGGCGTGCACGCAGGCGCATCACCCACGATGGCGTCCTGGGGCATGGGAATGCATTCGTCGACGAGCCAGGAACCGTCGGCGAGCCGGATATGGACGCCATACAGCTCGCCGCCCGTGCGGAGTGTCAGCGGTTCCTTCGTGACGGAGGCGCCCGTGAGCGCCGGGAAACCCAGCGCGTGCGCTTCCGCGAGCGCAGCCATGCAGGCCACCCGCTCCTCTGCAGTCAGCGTCGGCGGAAGCGCAGGGACAGGTGCGGGCAGCGATGCGGGCGCGCCGGCCATGAGTTGGCGTCCCAGCTCATCGGGCAGCGTGAGCTTAAATCTGGTGACCTCCTGCCGGACCTCATTGGCGATGCGTTCGCATTTCGAAGCGACCCCCGCATCGCGCTCAGCGGGGGTCATGCTCATGCGGAACGGGGCGGTTGCCGGGTCATCCAGCAGGCATTCTCTGAGATCGAGTTTGACCGCAGCAAGATCGCACACGCGCGCATCGCTTGTGAGCGGGAGCTGCGGTGCCGGGAAGCGGCTTCGCCGATCCATGCCATGGTTCGCCAAGACGGCGCGGTTCCTGGTCTCGGCCGCCAGCGCGACGGCCAGCAGATCCGGCGTCAGCAGGCGGTGGTCATGCAGGGCGACCCAGGCCAGGGGCAGCGCCAGGGGCGAGGTGACGTCGCGGGAATCGTTCCAGGCTTCCCCCGACGAGGCAATCAGGCGGGCGGTGACAGGATTGTTGAGATCGCCGTCCAGCCACACCAGCAACCGCTGCCAGCGCTCAGGCGTCGGGTGCTCGACCCACCAGAGCACGGGGCTTCGCGTGGCGGTGGTCGCGATGCGCCGTTCAGGGTCATCAAAGGTGTCCCAGGAGGTCGCGAATCGCGGTTGCGTGAGCTCCTCCACATCTGGCATCCGAAGGGAGGGATTTCCCGTCCACGCCGTGACGAGCGCATCGACCGCAGCATGCCGTCCGTTCACATCATCCCATTCCGCCAACAGGGAGGCCAAGGAACCCGTCCGCGGCCAACGGTCGACCACGGCGTCGATGCCGTCGTAATGACCGAATCTCCGCAGGAGCCGCAGCAAGGTCGCCGGGCGCGCATCCAGCGGCGGCTTCTCCCAGCGTTTCGCCAGGACCGGGGCCAGTCGTACCGAGAGATCGGCATCGGAATCGTGCCGGCCCGACAGGTTGTCAATTCCTTCGTAGGGCATCGTTTCCGCCGCGATTAAAAGACGTTCGGTGAACGCTGTGCCCGACGTTCGCTTCCACCACTCCTGGAGCCCGATGGCGACCTGGGAGCGTTCAGCGTCGTTCCATGGGGCATTCGCGTCGCGACCGGCACACCAGGCCGGATCGATCTTCCAGCGGAAGAAGAGCAGTTCCAAGGACCTGTCGCCGATCGTCGCCAGGTCCCTCGCCGGTCGGAGGTCTCCGCTCAGGGACACCAGGACGTCATCACTCAGCTCGGGGAGCTGCGGCTCATCCTGATGTTGCCTCTGGACCGTGAAGGCGCGCAGGAGACCGGCTGGCGATGCATCAGGAGCAGCAACCGCGGTGGATGCATCCTTCAGGCCCTGCGCATCGCGGCGCGCCTGCTCGCGCCATCCATCAGGCACGATGGCGGCTGCCGCGGCTGCCCAGCGCGGATTCCACTGCTCCAGGCGGAAATGCGTGAGGAACCAGGTGCGGCAATCGAAGCGGATGCGCTCCGACGCATCGCGGGCATGCACTGATCGCGGATAGGGGTCCGGCCAGCGGCGATAGAAGATATCGAAATTCCCCATGTTGTGCCCGAGCTGCGCTGCTGCGACGGGCAGGCCGATCTGGCACCGGCGGGCGAGGGCCAGCTCCGTCTCGTCGATCCCCCAGGCATTAATGTTCAGGTGAAGCATGTCCGCGTTGGGATCCGTGATGGACGCACTATTGAGCGGAACGAGGGCGGAAACCTCCGCGGGATCGGCATCGGCTGCCGCCATCGGCTCGACGAGGTCGATCAGCCAGGAGCCGTCGGCCAGACGGGCATGGATCTGGTGGCCCCGTCCTTTGACTGCGCCGCTGTGATCGCGCGGGGGGTTGAGCATCCCGCGCACCAGTGTCGCCCCCGCGAGCGACGGCATGCCGAGCGCTTCAGCTTCGTGGAGTACAGTCGTTATCGCATCCACGTCGACGCGGTACGTGTCGGCCTGATCCGCTCCCTGCATGGTCATTATCACGACCATGAGAAGAAGTATCAGCAGTAAGCGCATAGAACAGCTTGCCATAGACGATGACCTTAGAGCCAGCGATCCCCGAGGACAACCGGCAACCACATGGCTCTGCCACTAATCAACGTCCAGGGGTGGCATCGAGCTGGGAGCCCAACCAGACACCGAATCGTTGGTTGCCCAACGGCACCTGATTTGGGGCCGCAGGGTTTCCTCATGGATATCACCGAAGTTTCGCAGCACCCCCGTCGATCAACGGTCGACATGGATCCGTGTGAGGGTGTGCGGTGGTCATCATATAATTCCTAGACCATGATTTGACCGTTACGTCATCAGATTCGGTTTATACCACATGAATTGAACCTAGGCTTGCAGCTCGTGTCTCAAGGAGCGTGTCAATGGTCGATTGACTACCATCCAGTACATTCCCAACAATGCTGGGTAGCACCTGCTCATGCGCGGGATGACGCATCGCCCAGCTTGACCATCCTGGCTGGGACACCCACGCCAACCTGCCCCATGCCACCAAGGACCAATGCATGGCCCCGGCCAGCCTTCGGACGCGCTGATCAAAGGTCACAAGCTTCGGGGGCAGCCTGAGGAGCAGGTCGCGCAGTGGTGCCGGATACAAGACGCATGCGTCGTAGAGAACGGAGTATGCGGCCACGATCAGTACCCGAGATTGAGTTCCTGAGCTTGATCAGCCAGCTCATCAAGGGCCACTTTGCGGTCTGTCGTCATGCGTTGCTTGTAGGCCATTACGTCCAGAAAGTGAATGCGGCGATGCGTGCCCACCTTGTGGTATTTCAGATTCCCGGCCTCGAGCTGGCTGACGAGAAAGGGCCGGCTCACGCCAAGGATCTCGGCAGCCTGCTGCGTCGTGAGCTCAGCGTGCACTGGGATGAGTGTCACGGCGTTACCGGCGGCCATCTCGACCAGGAGGTCGACCAGCATACGGACGGCTGGTGCTGGGATTTCGACTGGCTCGGCAAGTCCCTCTATCTGCACGCGCAGACTGTGCTGGGCTAACGGACCGAGGGCGCGACTCGATTCTCGGGCCAGCAGAACATCGGCTTCAGTTGGCTGCACGGGAGGGTGCGTGGAAATTGTAGTCATGATGGTTTCCCCACTGACAGGTGTGCCATCATCCGAAATAAACGCAATATACGTAATATTCGAACCTAAAACTGCATTCACCGATTTCCCTGCCGACGCCCCTATCAGGAACTGCAGCTCTTACAGCGGATGCAGCAGTTTCGGGCTATCGACCAGGCATGTCGTTGATGTCGCCAATGTCGTCGTTGGGTCTCGGTTTGTCGTGATTTGTCGCGGTTTGTCGCGATCGGTAACTCTTTGGGCAGAAATGAGTTATGTTATAAATATAGTCCAATCAGGCATTTACGGGAATTCCATTCTCGACGTTGCCATGCTGTCGAGAGTTCGAGTCTCTTCGCCCGCTCCACGTAACCCCCCGGTAAAACGGGGGGTTATATTTTTGGTGGCCTCATCGGGAGCAACTTGGGAGCAACTTCGTACCCCATTCTTGCCTATCCGAGTGCTGAGCAGTTCTGGCCCTCAGACCCTACCCCGCCATCGACCTAACCGAGATCATTTGCTGGCGAGGCAAGGACCAGGCTTGGCGATGACGCGAGTGGGTGTCGGTCCGATCCAAGGCGAGGCCAATCTGGCCTTGAGCAGACCTGGCGGCAGGATCACCGCCGAGGTTCCGATGCGCCGACCCCCTCTCTGCGCTCTACTTTTGATCACCCTCCAGGTCGTAGCAGGTGTCGCAGGCTATGCCGCCGAGGGTGATGCCGAAGTCCTGCACATGTACGACCTCACCGATCTGCTCGAACCCGTCCTGGACGCCCCCTCCCCTCTCGTGTTGCGAGAAGACCAGCGCAGCCCCACGCCGACCAAGGCTCAGCCGAGCAACGCCGAGAAGCGGGATGAGTTCCTGCGACAGCATTTCGAGTCCAGCATGGCTGCCCTGATCTCGGCCCACAGCGAGATGCGGGGCACCACCCTGTTCGTCACAGGCACCAAAGTCTTGCACGACCACATCGGGGGTGAATTGACGAAGCTCCGAGCGCAGAGCAGCGTGATGATCAAAACGGGCGTCATAGCCATCCTCATGGACCCCAAGGAGCGCCAGGAGCATTACGCTCTGAGCTATCTCGCGTGGCACGATTTACCCGGTAGTCCTGGTCAGGTCGTTGCCGAACTTGATCACGCACATTGGTCCAAGCTCGCTGAACAGATTAATGCCAAGGAGGCGGATCTCATCGTCGTGGATTACCCTGGCGTGACATCGTTCTCCGATCAGATCGCCAACGCATCCCGCCTCGCAGACTTTCCCTACCCCAAATTGCAGTTCACCGCTTCCGGTCCTTCGGTTGGACAGGGAATCGAACAGGTCGGCGATAGCATAACCATTCGCGCGACCGCCACCGACGACCATCGCTTCATCCATGTCGTGGTCGATTACCTCAATGTCTCCATCCTGAGCATCGCCAAGATCAACCTCGGACTCCAACCGGACGGCAAGCCCGCGATCGCGGAGGAGCCAGTTCTATGGCGGGTCCATGAGCACATCGATCAAGCCATCCCCAATGGCGAAGCCATCATCGTGACCACAGGTGCCTACCTTGAAAAGGATCACGCCCCACGCGCAGGATTCCTGGTAGTCCAAAGCGAGATCATCGATCCAGTGAAGGAGGCACAAGTCAGCCACGAACTTGCAGGCAAGCGCAAGGCCAAAGCAGAAGCCGCCAAGGCGGCCGAACAGAAAACCAAGGCCGAAGAGCACGTCGAAGTTCCGCCTCCCAAGGTCAAAGGTGCGAACGATTTCTGATCGCTTGGCAGGCGCTCGCGTTCAAGATAACTTGGCCTTTGAGTGGCCGGGAAAGTTCAAGCATGGTTGATTTCGTATATCAAACTCTCCCGGCGCGGATCCTGGCTGGGTTCGCAGACGGCTTCATATGCTGGGGCATCGATTATTTCCTCAGTCCCCTGCTCGTCACCACCGGCGGTAGCGATTTCCTCGCCGGCGTTTGGCTCAGCCTGATCTGGACCTTCTATGATATAACGATGACCGTGCGATATGGAGGGACGCTCGGGAAGCTGATGTGCCGGATTAGGATTTACCACGTCAGTGAGACCTCCTACTTGTCCGTAGGCCAGGCGCTCATGCGGGGTTCCGTCGGAATAGCACTCAACGTGATAGGGACAGGCATTATGATCTATGAGATCAGCAGTTCTGAAACTCCTGATTCTCAGTGGTTGCTTAGACTCAATGAATGGTTCCTCTATGCGAATCTCGGCTGGTGCGTGCTCGAAATCCTGACCGCGTTGTTCAATAAGAAGCGACGGGCCATCCATGACTTCATAGGCTCATCGGTGGTCAAGAGGACCTGGGGAGGCAAAATAAAATCGCAATACGCCAATGACGATGTGCTCGTTGATGCCACTGCGCGATAAGCGCAGCCCGTTAGCAGTTCAAGTAGGTTACCGGATTGGCGCTGCCCTGCTTGAATCCAACTATCTTCCCTCGATAGCGCCCACGGATCTCCTCCGAGGCCACGCGCCCAATGAACTGAACTCTGTCCTTCAAGGAGTCGTCCCAATCATCCCGAGATGCCATGGGCGCGGCCATCTCCCATCGTTCGATCTCGAAGACCTCACGAATGATCCCCCAGGCAACTGCGAATGCATATTTGGGAGTTGGTCGGTACGTGTCCGGCCAAGCCATT